>JAYUXG010000675.1:0-6527 GCA_043753125.1 Saprospirales bacterium
AAAGTGACGGATATAACTACACGCAACCTTTTCCCAATGCTCGCTTGGCCTATAAAATAAATAGCCAAAACAAAATCTCCGTTTTTTACAATCGGAGGGTGGACCGGCCCAATGAAGTGGACATCCGTATATTCCCCAAGTACGACGATGCAGAAATCATCAAGGTGGGTAATCCCGCCCTTCGTCCACAGTTCACTAACTCCCTGGAACTGGGCTACAAAACCAGTTGGCCAAGCGGGTATTTTTATTCCGCTGCTTACCACCGCTTCGCCGATGCTGCTATTACGCGCATTTCCAGCACGGTGGTGGGTAGTAATTTGATCTACGCCATCTTTCAAAACGTCAACAAAAGTTATAATTCCGGGCTGGAAATGGTGTTCAGCCAAGAGGTGATAAAATGGTGGGCCTTTAATCTGAATTTGAACGCTTATCGCAATCAGATTGATGGCTTTACGGTCGAAAACAAGTACCCGGTTCCGCACACCTTTACCGCCGATCAACAGGAAATAATTTCGGGAAATATAAAGCTGAACAACAAATTGCATTTGCCGAAGAACTTCGACGTACAGGTTACCGCCATTTACCTGGCCCCCGACATCATCCCGCAAGGCCAGATCGCTGCCCGCTTCTCCCTGGACCTGGGCATCAAAAAGACCCTGCAAAAGGGGAGGGGAGAGGTGTTCCTGAATGCAAACGATCTGTTCAACACCTTGGTTATTAAAAAAGATATTCAGGGAGAGGGTTTCCGGTACACCAGTACCGACTATTACGAGACGCAGGTGATTCGGCTGGGGTATAGTTACAAATTGTGAGGCAGGTCATATCATATAAAAGACGGAAGGGAAAGAACCAAGAAATCTATTGCGTGTAAATTTCTATTTCTTCAAACAATAAACAGTTAAAGCACAAGATGATAACAAAGAAAAACAAAGAGTGGTTGGAATCAACGGATGATTTAAAATTGCAAAATATTTTGTATCTATTGGATTGGACGATAATGAAAAAAAATTACGGAAGAAGGCTATAGAGATCGCGGTCTAATGGTGCAGGCTGGCCGAAGCGGGAAAAGATGGATACGAATTGCAAGCAGATATAAGGAAGCATTTAACCAAATTATTAAAAGGAAGTCAAACATGGACGGAGCATGGAGACCAGTATATGTTGATATTATTGCCAAAAGAACCAGATAAAACATGAAACGCAGAAAACTTCTAAAAAGACTGGCCCAAATAACTGGCATCATTGCTTTCGTCGGCCTCTACGCCTGGCAAATAGAACCCTTCTGGCTGGAATTTGTAAAAATAAAAACGCCTACATTTTACCGGGCTGGACGACTATTGGGACACCAACTACGCTCCGACCGAAATACTGGCCAGTATTGACCACCTCCAAGCCAATATTGTGCTTTGCCATAATCCAGACATGGCCGATGAACCGATTTGGGGCCGTTATGGTGACTGGATTCTGTCGGGGCATACGCACGGCGGGCAGTGCAAGCCGCCTTTTTTGAAGCCGCCCCTGCTGCCGGTCAAAAACGAAAGATATAGTACTGGAAAGATTACTATTGCAGACGGGCGGACGTTGTACATCAATCGAGCCTTGGGGCATTTGTTGCAGGTAAGATTCAATGTGCGGCCGGAAATAACGGTATTTGAGCTGCAAAAAGCCTAAAAATAAATCTGATTTCTTCGCTAAAAAGCACGTACAGATAATCGGCGATTAACTAGGCCAGAATTTACTAAGTATGGTAGCGGTAATGGCCTGACGAATTCCTCATTATCTCATCCAACCGCTCCAAATACCGCTCAAAAAAACCAGTCTCCGCCCGTTTTCCAGAGATAAAGTATTCCACTTCGCCCGCGCCACTAGTCCTCAACTGACCCGCCAATTGCTTTTGCAGATTGCGCACCGTACCGCGATTCCCATCAATTATTTGAATGCCGGGCAGCACCTTCTGCAGAATGGGCTGGAAGAACAGAAAGTGCGTACAGCCGAGCACCGCCGCACCGTAGTCGGCCAACGGCAGGCCTGCCAGTTTCTCTTCCAGATAAGGCCGGATCACCGCTTCGTCGAACTCAAAACGCTCGGCATAGCGTACCAACTCCTGCAACGGCAAGTAGTCCACCAGCCCTTCCGTATCCACCCGAGCCACCAAATGCTGGAATTTTTCTTCCCGCAGCGTCAGTTCCGTAGCGAACACCAGTACCCGCTTGTGGGTACTCCCAGTTACAGCAGGCTTCACCGCTGGCTCCATGCCGATCACCGGGAAAGCGTACCGCCGTCGCAGTTCCCCGATGGCCACACTGGTGCCGGTGTTGCAGGCCACTACCAGGGCCTTGATGCCCTGCCCGGCCATAAAAGCCACGGCGTCCAGCACCAATTGGCACACCTCTTCCTTGGGGCGTACCCCGTAAGGGGCATGGTCGCTATCGGCAAAATACAGATAGCGTTCGTGCGGCAACGTATGGAGGGCCTCCCGCAGCACGGTGAGGCCCCCGACACCGGAATCGAAAAAACCAATGGGTAGGGAGGACATAAAGGGCAAGTCGGTAAAAGGCAAGAAGCAAATTGGCAGTAAAACCAAAAGGCAAAAAGGCAAGGGAAAATTGGCAATAAAACAAAAGGCAAATTACAATTTCACATTGCCTTTGCCCTTTGCCCTTTTTATTTGCCTTTTGCCAATTAGCTTATTGCCCCTTGAGTTTCGCTTGCACCAACTTGGTCACGTCCAGCGATTCGTCGGCATACAGCACTACTTGGGTGCTGGTGTCGAACACCATCGCAAAGCCGTTTGCCTTCGCCACATCGCTCATGGCGGTATTCACCCGGTCAAGCAGCGGCTTGTACAGTGTCTCCCGCTTTTCAGAGAGCTTGGTATAGACTTCCTGCTCATACTTGGCAATGGTCTCCTGTTCTGTTTGCAGGGTCGCCTGCTGGGTCTCCAAGTCTTTAGGCGAAATTAGGCCTTCCTTTTTTTTGCGGTCTAACTCAGCCGCCTTATCCTGGAGGGCCTTCACCATATCCTGGCCTTTCTTGGTCAGTTGGGTCTGGAAGGCTTTGAGCTCACTATCGGCCGCTTTTACCTCCGGGAGATCGGAGAGCAGGGCAGAGGAGTTGCAAAACCCGAATTTTTGGGCAAAACTGGCCGTCGTCAGCGTAATCAGCAGGACAAGGGTCAGCATAATAGATTTGTTCATTATTGAAAGTTGGTGAGTCAATTTATTTGAGTATTTGAATATTTGGGGATTCGAGTATTTGATCAAATACTCGAATCCCCAAATACCCCATCTTTCAAGTTCTATTTATTCTTTAATAATTTCTTGACGTCCTCGGTCTTGTCATTCTTCTTGTCGGCGTAAAGCATGCCTGAAGCACTGCCTTTGTCAAAGATGAAATCGTAGCTTTGCGATTCGGCGTACTGTTGGATGGCGGCATACACCTTGTCCTGGATCGGCTTCACCAGTTCCTCGCGCTTTTTGAACAAGGCACCCTCCGGGCCAAATTTCTGGCGCTGTAGTTCGCGCACCTCCTTCTCCTTGGTCATGATTTCCTCCTCACGTTGTTTTTTCATATCTTCGCTCAGCAGCACCTGCTCCGCTTGGTATTTGCTGTACATCCCCTTGATTTTATCCTGCTCCTGGGCAATATCCTGCCGCCACTGGGTAGCCACTTGGTCGAGTTGTTGCTGTGATTTCTGGTATTCGGGCAGGCTCTCGAGCACCGCCGTTACATCGACAAAGGCGAGGCGCTGAGCACTCACCGTACCTGCAAAAGCCAGGGCGCAAAGAGCAGTGACAATGATTTTCTTAATCATGGTTGGGTTGAAATTGTTGGTGGAATTGTTTGGCAATTTGGCAATGTTGCAAAGGCGCGAGAGCGGATTGCTTGTTGCCCATTGCTTCTTGCTTCTAAGGCCAAAATTAGTGGTTTCAAGCATAAAATGCGGCCTTCTGACGGCATTGGCGCGTTGGCAGTTGCTTTGGTTCTTTAAATTTTTTTACCAAATGAAAATTAACCGCTTCATTCTCAAAAACTTAGCGGGTAAAACCAGGCACCTTTCCCCCCAATCTTAACCCTGTTTTAACCGCCTTTTAAGCGATTTTAACAGCCCAAATTGCGAAACGCCCCAGCCGTCGGCACGGTCAAATGGGCAGCAAACCTTACCTTCGCGTGTTCCCCTTTCTCTCACTGTTCTTACGCCTCTCACCCTGCCCGTGCACCACCACATTAGCCCTGCACCGCTTTCCCTGGTTACCCTTGCCACGCTCCTTACAGAACGTCGGCCCCTTGCCCTGTCTGATAAAGCCCGCCAAAAAATTCGCCATTGCCGAGACTACCTGGAGCGCAAGATCGCCACTTCCGACGAATTGTACTATGGCATCAACACCGGCTTCGGCTCCCTGTGCAACGTCCGCATTTCGGACAACGACATGGAGACCTTACAACAAAACTTGGTGATGAGCCATGCCGCTGGCACGGGCGATCCCGTTCCGCCCGAGGTGGTGCGCATTATGTTGTTCCTCAAAATACAGGGGCTGGCCTACGGTCATTCCGGGGTACGCGAGGTGCTGGTAGACCGGCTAATCGAATTTTACAACGCTGACGTGCTGCCAGTCGTGTTTGAATTGGGCTCCCTGGGGGCTTCGGGCGACCTGGCCCCGTTGGCCCATTTGAGCCTGCCACTTATTGGCCTCGGCGAAGTGTGGCACGATGGCCGCCGCCAGCCCGCCGATGTGGTGCTGCAACAGCATGGTTGGCACCCACTCACCTTCCAGGCCAAAGAGGCATTGGCCCTGCTGAACGGCACGCAGTTCTCGGCGGCCTACGCAGTTTGGTGCCTGCTGGAGGGTCGGCGGTTGGTGGCCCTGGCCGACCTGAATGCTGCTATTGGCTACGATGGCTTCAACTGCCGTTTGTCGCCGCTGGATGCGCACCTGCACGCCATTCGGCCCCATGTGGGGCAGGTGTTGGTGGCCGAAAACTTGCGTACGTTACTGAAAGACAGCATAATATCTCTAATCGAAAAGACCAGTGTGCAAGACCCCTACGCTTTTCGCTGCGTACCGCAGGTGCATGGGGCCAGCCGCGATGCCATTGCGCACGTGGAACACATGGTGCATACCGAGATCAATTCCGTGACCGACAATCCCAGCCTGTTCCCCGAGGACGACCTCATCCTTTCCGGCGGCAACTTCCATGCCCAGCCATTGGCCTTGCCGTTGGACTACCTGGCCATCGCCCTGGCCGAGCTGGGCAGCATCAGCGAACGTCGGGTGTATCAATTGCTCAGCGGACAACGGGACTTGCCGCCATTCCTGACCGATCAGCCGGGGCTGCACTCCGGTCTGATGATTGCCCAGTACACCGCCGCCTCTATTGTCAACCAAAACAAAATGCTCTGCACGCCCGCTTCGGTGGACAGCATTGTGAGCTGCAACGGCCAGGAAGACCACGTGAGTATGGCCGCCAATGCCGCTACCAAGGCCCACCGCGTGGTGGGGAACCTGGAGCGGCTGTTGGCCATTGAATTTATGGTGGCCATGCAGGCTTTAGGGTATCGCCATCCGCTGCGGTCTTCGCCAGTGATTGAACACTGGTATACGGCTTATCGGCAGGTGGTGCCGCGACTGGGCGAGGATCGGGTGTTGAGCGTGGACATGGAGCGGACGGTGGAATTTTTGCGAGGTTTCTCCTAAATTTGCGCCCGCCACACGGCGCAAACACCAACCGTGCACCTCCACCAATTCCAGCTCACCAATTTCAAGAACTACGCGCAGCAGTCCCTCGAACTGTCGCCGAGGCTCAACTGCTTCACCGGGCTAAACGGCATGGGCAAGACCAATGTACTGGATGCCGTGCATTTCCTGTGCCTGTGCAAGAGCCACGGCGGCTTGCCCGACCGCAATCTGGTGCGACACGGAGAATCTTTTTTAAGACTGGAAGGTAAGTTTGAACAAGAGGGCGAGCGTACCCGCATCGTAGCCAAGTTCGTAGTGGGACAGCGTAAGGAGATCGAGCGCAATGGGGTGCCCTACCCACGCTTGACGGACTACATCGGCCAATATCCAGTGGTGATGATCGCCCCGGACGACATCACGCTGGTGCAAGAGGGTAGCGAGGAACGTCGCCGCTTTCTGGACACCACGCTATCGCAAATCTCGCCCGTCTACCTGCGTAACTTGGTCGTTTACAACAATTTACTCAAACAACGCAATGCCCTGCTTAAAATCTTCGCTGAGGAACGCCGCTTCGATGCCACGCTACTGGAAGGCTTGGACCACCAAATGCCCGGCCCGGCGCAAGCCCTTTTCGTGCAACGCCAAGCTTTTATAACCGAACTCCGCCCTTTGTTTCAGGCAGCTTACGCAGTATTATCTGGTGGCCACGAGACGGTGGAAGCGCACTATCGCTCGGACTTGGAAGAAAGTGATTTGGCCGAACTGTTGCTCGCCGCGCGCGACAAAGACCGGCTGTTGCAACGCACCACGCGTGGCCCCCACCGCGACGACTTAGCCCTCGTCATGGAT
>JAYUXG010000676.1:0-2647 GCA_043753125.1 Saprospirales bacterium
GACAAAACCTATTGACCTTATGGTCCAAAAACAGTTTCTAAATGCCCAAAAACAATTTCATCACATCATAATAGGCTGATGCCGCTATATCCTGAATAACCGGAATGGCGGCGGCGTTCATAAAAGCGATGACTTTGTCGCCGATATTTTTTTTGTCAGTTTCGGTTTTGGGTGCGGGTTCTGCGATGATAACAGCCTGCAATGCAGTTTGTTGGGCAGCATCGAGGGCTTGAATTTGCTGCTGCAACGTCTCAAAATCGGCTTTGGAAATTCCAATTTTAGAAGAGTACTTGACCTTTTGAATTTTGCCGATATTTACCTGACTATCTATAATGTTGAACGTATAAGAATCACTGCTTGGCAATTTAAAATCTTGTATCATTGCATCCTTGGCGCGAAAAGCGGAGTTGCTTTGGTGTTTGTTCTCGTTGCTTAGGTATTCAATAAGCGACTTTGCTATTTGGTTCCATTGTATTTGATAATCATCAGCGGTAATCAGACCATTGTGGTATGTTTTTAAGAGATGGCTATAACGTGCTTTCAATAAAGTAATGGACGTATCGGTGTCTGGCGACTGACTAAAAGCATCTTCTAAATTACCACTTTGAATCATCTCCAAAATCGCCGTTCGGTCTATGGTCGGGTCGAAGCCAACGTTATCTACTAATTTTTTGATTTCTACATCTTCATCGCTTTTTTCACATAGTTCGTGACGGTGCGTAGGTCGGCCGGATTCATACTTCTTCATCAAGTTGGCAAAACTATAAAAGAAGGGGTCTTGACTAACAGCACAAATGCTGCAAATACAGCCTACTTTCTCCTTGGGCCGCAGGTTATTGAGCGGGCGATGGATTTGCAGGAAGGTGGCCCGGATGATAACCAATAGGTCACGGCGACGTTTGCCGATAATCTCTATATCTATTATGTCCTTATTGGGTAATTTCCAGACTATGGCTTCGCAGCCTTCGTATTGCAGCACTACACCGTCACGCCAATAAACATACTGTCCCTGATCCTGCTTAATGTTTTGGTTTTGCTTACAGATAAAGCGGGTAATAATGCCCTTGGGCATGGCATCTTCGTATTGCAGCCGAAAGCGCAATTTGTCAGTGCCGTTCAGTTTGGCGTTGTCCGGGCGCAAGGGAGAAAGAAGCTGGGGCAAGATGTAGCGTTCCTCGTCTTCCATTTTGAAACACAGGTCGAAACGCTTGACCAAAGCCAATAATACTCTATGATCGGAGCGGTCGTACTCCCGCCAGTACTCAGTCAGTTCGCTACGGGCAAAGCAACCCGCATGCTTTCTGATTTTTTCCTGATTATCGCGGACTAACAGGTAAACGGCCTTGGTGGCCCATTCCGAATCCAGAAAGATATGTTCTTGTAAAAGTTCATTGTCTATTGCTGAAAGGTAAGGGACAGGGTCGGGATAGTAAATAATGCTACCGATCTGGGTCAGATGTCTGGCCAATTGGTCCTGCTTATTTGGCTCTGTAAGGCCTTCCTGCACACAAATTTCCCGAAAGGTACTGTATGGAATTCTTTTGTCCTGTTTGGAACGCATTTCCAGGGCCTGGCGCACCTGGGCATAAGAGCCGGGCCAATCCACGCCAAATACTTCCAGGTCTTTGACTTGATGGATAATTTCCGCCCACAAGCGTTCAATCCCTTTGTTTTGCTTCTCCCCGCAATCCACTAAGATAAATTTGCGTACATTGGAATACTGTTCCTGCCACTGCCCGGCGGTAAACAAATCGGTTTGGTTATCAAAGCGGTTCATTACCCCGATGATGGGACTTTTGGGGCTGAGGGTGTGGATAATGTTGAGCCAGTATTTAAAATTATTCTCCTCATCGTTCTTGCGCGAGTTGAATACAAACAGATAGACTGCATTATGCGTCAGAAAAAACTGGTGGGTACTGTAGTCTATTTCGTTGCCGCTGAAATCCCAGAGGTTTAAGCGGGCATCCTGCATTTTTCCATCTTTCTCTACGGAGCAGTACAATTCTGTCACCTTTATGCCTTCGGTGGAGGATATTTTTCCGCGCTCAGCCACGAAGTCATTCTTGTCCAGTTTTTCTTTTACGCTGGTCTTGCCCATGTCGCTGCTACCGACTAGGATAACCTTGGCCTCATAAATACGCTGCTTATTGGCCTCCAATTCTTGTAAATAACTGCGTAAACTCTCTGAAATATTGGCTCTTCTGTTATTTCCTAATAAGCCTTCGGGAATGTTGGAAATAGGATTGTTGAATAAAACTAGTGTGTGGAGATTCGGCAGTTCGACGAGTGTATGCAATTCATCAAGCGTGGTGAGCTTACTATCAGAGACGTTAACGGTCCCTAATTTTAAAACCATAGCGAGGGGAGCCAGATCGCTGACCTGCGTGGAGGAGCAGTCGAGTATTTGCAAGGCCTGCAAATTGGCGAGGGGAGCCAGATCGCTGACCTGCGTGGAGTAGCAGTAGAGTATTTGCAAGGCCTGCAAATTGGCGAGGGGAGCCAGATCGCTGACCTGCGTGGAGGAGCAGTTGAATTGTTGTAATTGGGTCAAAGCAACAACCGGGTCGAGGGTTTTGATTGGAATGCTATTGATATCCAATCGTTTCAAATGTTCCAATTGACCTATCCAAACAGGCAGCTCGGTAAT
>JAYUXG010000677.1:0-2646 GCA_043753125.1 Saprospirales bacterium
GCCTATTACACCCGCAACGCCAAGGGCTGCTTGTTGGCCAACTTCAAGCCTGGCCGTGGCAACTACCCCGAAGATGGTGGCCTGTACACGGTAAAAGCCGATGCGTACTATCCAAACGACTATGGTCTGTTCTGTATGTCCGGCAACGTAGCCGAATGGACAGAGACCGCCTTCCAAGAGAACGCCTACTCCTTTATCCACGATCTGAACCCGGATATTCGCTACGATGCGAAGGAAGAAGACCCCATCACGGCCAAGCGGAAAGTGATCCGTGGCGGCTCATGGAAAGATGTCGCTTTCTTTATGCAGACCGGCACCCGTTCCTACGAATATCAAGATACCACCAAATGCTACGTCGGCTTTCGTTGTGTGTTGACCTTTCTGGGTCGCTCCATCAATGACTTCTAACAAAGGCCATACCTAAGGGGGCAAGAGGCAGAAAATCGGCGCATATTATAATATCGTCACGATTACTGCGTTTTGCCCTCGTTTTTTACCAACTCCGCAACATATTGCTCTACCTGTACCCATCCATTTCAGTGAGTTAGATGCTCAGCCTTGCCGTGGTTTGCCTATGGCGGACAATTACGGAGGGGAGCTTTACTTTGCCTGATACATTCTGTGGATAAGTCTTTGGGCGTTTGCTACTTTTGCGCCGCCTAAGGCGCAACCTTAACTGGTTGCGGTAAGTCACTGAATATTTTATCTAAACTGCTAAAAAGTTTATCAACAATGAGTTTCGTCAAATCCAAAGGTTTCAAACGAATCAAAAATCTCCTGATCGGTGTGGGTGCCGCTTTTGTACTGGCTGGTGCGCTATTCAAATTGGAAAGTTGGGAGGGTGCCTCCGAAATGCTAATCATCGGTATGGGCATCGAGATATTTATCTTCTTGATGATCGGTATTCTGCCACCCGAGCCTGACTACTACTGGCACAAACTGTACCCTGGCCTGGATGAGTACGATTCCCGTATACAGCCGTTGACCAGCGGTGCCACCAATGCCCTCCAGCCCGACATCGTGCCGCTACATGGCGACGTGATAGAACGCCAACTGGGTGGTATGCTCACCGAACTGCAATCCATGTCGAAAAGCATGGGGGCACTGAAAGCCCTTCAAGAAGTGGATTTCTCCGGTACGCAGGATCAGATCAAGAGCATGAGCAACTTCTACACGAAGTTGAACGAAGCTATGTCCGACATGGCCAAATCTGCCGAGGACGTACGCGCTTACAAAGACCAAATGGGTGCCCTCAACAAAAACCTTGGTTCGCTCAACACCGTGTACGGCAATATGCTCGCCGCTATGTCCAACATTGGTCGTCAGTAAGTCACACGCATTTTTTGGTATCCATTCCAATTTCACAATCAAAAAAAGTTAAAGACTTATGTCCATACCAAAAGAGCCGCGGCAACTGATGATCAACCTGATGTATCTGGTGTTGACCGCGTTGCTGGCACTCAACGTGTCGGCGGAGGTAATGAATGCGTTCTTCTCGCTCGATAAAGGCTTGAAAAGCAGCCGGGGAATCGTTGAGAACAATAATATTCAGCTGCTGACCAGCATTACCAAACAAGCAGAAGCGTACAAAAATCCAAGCAACGAGAAGTACTTGGCCAATGCCAAACAAGCGCAGCAAATCTCCTCAGATTTTGTAGCGTATATTGAAGGCATCCGTTCTACACTATTCGAAAAAGGAAAAGGTCCTTCCAAAAGTGATCCGACCATTCCAAAAGATATTCGCAACAAAGACGTTACTACCAAAATGTTTGTCAACGACGGCTTGGGTAATGAGATAGAAGCGAAGATCAAGGATACCCGGATCCAACTGCTGGCACTGGCTGACAATGATCCCAAAACGGCAGAAGGCCTGCCCTTGGATGTAGAAGCACTTCCAGCGAATACAAACATGAAAAGCTGGGCGGAATACAAGTTTAAGCAGATGCCCATCGCCGCAGTGTTCCCGATCTTAGGCAAGATGCAAAGCGATGCGAAAAGCTCAGCTACCGCAGTGTTGAACTACTGCGCTCTGAAAGTAGGCGGTGAAGATATCAAGTTCGATAAATTCGCGCCGATCGTATCTGCCGCAAAAAGCTATATTATTCAGGGGGAAAAGTATGTGGCAGATGTTTCTTTGGGTGCTTACAGCTCTACAGCGGACAACATCAGTATTTCCGTTGGGGGTAGTGGTTTACCGGTGAAGGATGGTATTGCCCACTATGAAGTCGGTACGGGTAATAGTGTCGGTGAGAAAATCTTCAACGTCAGTATTAACGTCAAGAATCCCCTGACGGGCAAGATAGACACGTACAGTAAGGAGTTCAAGTACGAAGTTGGTCAGCGTTCGGTGGCCGTTTCGCTGGACAAGATGAACGTGTTCTACATTGGTGTGGAAAATCCGGTGTCCGTTTCGGCAGCTGGTGTCTCTTCCAACGAAGTAAAGGTAAATGCATCGGGTGTCAACATCGCCAACAAAGGCGGTGGTCACTTCGTGGTGACAGCCTCCACGCCGGGGGAAGCCACCCTGACCGTGTCGGGCGGTGGAGCAACCTCTTCGTTCAAGTATCGTGTGAAGCGTATTCCTGACCCGGTGCCTTATTTGGGTGCCCAGAAGCAGAACGCCAACATGAACAATGGTACCTTTAA
>JAYUXG010000678.1:0-15282 GCA_043753125.1 Saprospirales bacterium
CTCGTAATCCCAAAGGCAAAGTGGCAGGGTGGCGGCTGTGGTATTGCCGTACTTTTCGATGTTGATCATCACGCGCTCCATGGGGAAGTTCAAGTGTTCGGCCACGGAGGTGATGATGCGCATATTGGCTTGGTGTGGCACGATCCAGGTGACGTCGTCGGCGGTCATTTTGCCGCGCCGCATCACTTCTTCCACACTGCTGGTCATACCTTTCACCGCGTGTACGTACACCCGTTTGCCGTCCTGGTAGGCGTAGTGTTCACGGTTGTCCACGGTCTCGTGGCTGGCCGGGCGCAGGGAGCCGCCCGCCTTCATGTGCAGAAGGTGCCGCCCGGCCCCATCGCCGCGCAACACGGCGTCGTAGATGCCGGTGCCATCGCGGCGCGCTTCCAGCAGCACTGCCCCCGCGCCGTCACCAAAGATGACGCAGGTGTTGCGGTCGGTATAGTCGATAATGGACGACATCATGTCGGCACCCACCACAATGACTTTTTGGTAGGTCTCGGCTTGAATGAACTGCGCTCCGGTGAACAGGGCGAACAGAAAGCCGGAACAGGCGGCATTAAGGTCAAAACCGAAGGCGTTCTTGGCCCCCACCTTGTCACAGACCGTATTAGCGGTGTCGGGGAAAACCATGTCGGCGGTGACGGTGGCCACGAGGATAAGATCGATCTCACCCGGCTTCACGCCTGTTTTTTGCAATAGCCCGCGCACCGCTTCGGCGCACATATCGCTGGTGGCCCAACCCGGCGTGCGCAGGATGCGTCGTTCGCGGATGCCAGTGCGGCTGACGATCCACTCGTCGTTGGTGTCCACCATTTTTTCGAGGTCGAAATTGGTGAGGCGATCCTCGGGCACCCATCCTTGTACGCCAGTGATGGCGGCACGTATCTTATTGGCCATGCTTAATTTTTTTGCTTGTCAATGGGCGGCAAAGGTATTAATAGTCGGTTTAGAAAGGTTAACTGGTTTAGCGGCTGTCAAGTCTCTTGTACCTACGGAAGTGAACCGTTTGGCTTGCAGCACTGTTCTTCCGATTTATGAAAAGCTACTTTTCGCTCGTCAAATTTAGCCACACGGTATTCGCCATGCCGTTCGCGCTGACGGGCTTTTTTCTGGCCGCCACCCGACAGCCAGGCACTTTCCAATGGACGACCCTGGCCTTGGTTATACTGTGTATGGTCTTTGCGCGGAGCGCGGCGATGGCCTTCAACCGCTACCTTGACCGCTACCTTGATGCCGACAACCCACGCACCCGCATCCGCGAAATACCAGCGGGCATCATCTCGCCCCGGTCGGCCCTGGCTTTCGTGGTCGTCAACTGCCTGGCTTTTGTCGTCACCACCTTTTTTATCAATCGTCTGTGTTTTTTCCTCTCGCCCGTGGCCCTGGCGGTGGTACTGGGCTACAGTTACACCAAGCGTTTTACCTGGCTCTGCCACGTAGTGCTGGGACTGGGTTTGGGGCTGGCTCCCGTGGGTGCATATCTGGCAGTGGCGGGCCAATTCGCGCTGGTACCCGTGCTGTATGGATTGGCGGTCCTGCTCTGGACGGCGGGCTTTGATGTGATCTATGCCTTGCAGGACGTGGCCTTCGACCAGTCTAAACGGCTGTACTCCATGCCAGCATCGTTTGGTGTGGCCCGTGCCTTGCGTCTCTCGTCGTGGATGCACCTCGGCACAGCGGTGCTGCTGGTGTACGCAGGCAGCCGGGTAGCCGCCCAATGGTCCCAGATCGGGGGACTGCTGTGGGTGGGCACCGGCTTGTTTTTGGTCCTGTTGGTGTATCAGCATCGGTTGGTCAAGCCCCACGACCTGAGCCGGGTGAACTTGGCTTTTTTCACTACCAACGGGGTGGCCAGTCTGCTTTTTGGCACGCTGGCCATCCTGGATTTGCTGACTTAACGGAGACTTCACACAAATCTTTCCCTTTTTTTATGCTCTACGCCTGCGCCTAGGTTGGTCTATTTTTGTTGCTTGGTTATATGTTTCCCTTTAAACCAACCACCATTCCTTAAAAATGATAGATGTCACGCAACCCGCTATTTTTTTAGAAACCACTGCTTTCTTTTTTTTGGGCATTTTTGGCCGCTACGTGCTCCTGTGCCTGGTGTTCCAATATTTATTCAAAGTCCGGTACAAGGAACTGTTCATCCAGTCCGAAGTCAACACTAAACCACGCCGTCCCCAACAGCACTGGCGGGAGATCGGTCATTCGCTGCTGACGTCGTTCATTTTTTCCCTGGCGGGGGCAGGCATGATAATCGCCTGGCAAAAGGGATGGACAAAGGTCTACGTTCATTGGGATGACTATCCAATGCTATGGTTGGCAGGCAGCGTGGTGGTGGTTTTGTTTCTACATGAGACGTACTACTATTGGCTCCACCGCTGGATGCACCGGCCAAAAGTTTACGGCTGGGTGCATCGGGTACACCACGATAGCATTACGACGTCGGCCTGGACTTCGTTTTCCTTTCATCCGACCGAGAGTGTTTTGCAGTCCCTGGTGTTACCCCTTTTACTGTTCGTTATTCCAATCCATTTTGCAATGGTGGGGTTAATCTTGGTCATTATGACCGCGTCCAGCATTATTAACCACTTGAATACAGAGATTTATCCACAATCGTTTTACCGGCACTGGTTCAGCAAATGGTGGATTGGTGCCACGCACCACGGGCTGCACCATGCCCAATTTCGCTACAACTACGGGTTGTATTTTACCTTTTGGGATAAATGGATGCAGACCGAAAGCCCGGACTTTAAACGGTTGTTTGATAGTAAAACTAGAAAAGTGGTTGAGAAGAAGAGTTGAGTAAAAAGGTTGAGGTTGTTGAGAAAATTATTGTATTCTAGAATTTTCTGCATTTTGAACCTTCTCAACAGTTTTTTCTTCAACATTTTCAACACCCTCCACATTTTGCAGCACCTCGCTATTTTCGCTTCCGGCACGGGCAGCAACGCTCGACAAATCATCGAATTCTTCCACAGTTCTCTGGAGGTGACAGTGGCATTGGTGGTGTCGAATAAGCGGCAAGCCGGGGTACTGGACATCGCCCGTGTACACGGCATTCCAACGCACGTAGTGGATCGGGCATCGTTTTACGAAACGCAAGATCTGGTGGCCGTGCTGCACGAACACCAAGTGGGTTTTATCGCGCTGGCGGGTTTTTTATGGTTGATCCCGACCAATCTGGTGCAGGCTTTTCCCCGCAAGATCATCAACATCCACCCGGCACTGTTGCCCAAATTTGGTGGCCAGGGCATGTATGGAATGCATGTACATACGGCGGTGAAGGCGGCGGGGGAAACCGAAACGGGCTTGACCATTCATTTTGTGGACGAACATTATGACGAAGGAGATATTATTTTTCAAGCCCGCTGCCCGGTATGGCCGGAAGATGCGCCCGCCGACATCGCGCAACGGGTATTGGCTTTGGAGCATACGCATTTCCCCCGGGTGATTCGAGAAGTTATGAATTATGAGCGATGAGTTATTTTCCGATGGCGGCTTTTTTCGTTGGGCAAAAAATGGCTGGCAGGGCCTGCTTCCACCGATCTGGAGCTCGGCAGCACTGCTGTTTTTTCCATTTTGTATGCCAGCCCAATCGTTTTCCAAATTGGTGGAATTCGCCGATCAGGCATGGGCGAGGGGCAACTATGCCAAGGCTGCGGTTAGCTATGAGCAGGCTGCCCGCCTAAAACAAAACCGCCCAGCAACCATGCTGCGGGCCGCTGAGTGCTACTATCCGCTCCGCGACTACGCCAAGGCGGCCGAGTGCTACCGCTACGCCGAAGCAGCGTTGCCCAAAAACGACTTGGTCTGGCTGCGCTATGGGCGTTCGCTGAAGCAGGCGGGTAAGCCAACGGAGGCCACTAAAGTATTTCAGTCATTCCTCGGAAGTTATGCAAGTGTTGATCGGGAACAAGTGGCGACAATAGTAAGCCTGGAAATAAAGGGTTGTCAATTAGCACTACAGGCTATTGAAAATCAAAAAGTTATGGACGCCTCTTTCTCGGTACGCCGCCTTTCCGACAGCCTCAACAGCGCACAAAACGAGTTCGCGCCCATTCGCTGGAACGATGATGTGCTTTACTTTTTTACCAAGGCCACCGGCCAAACGGAGCTGCTGCGCAGCCTCCGCAGTGGCGAACAGTGGCAACCGCCCCGTCCGGCAACCGGCTTGCCCGTCGCTATTTGGTCCGACTTGGGAAGTGGTTCTCTCTCGCCCGATGGGCAGCGATTCTATTACACCCGTTGCCCGGAGGAAGCTGGTTCGGGAGGCGTTTACCCGCCTTGCGCACTCTATGTTACCCGCCGGGAGGCTACCGGTGGCTGGGGTGAACCGGAACGCCTGCGTGATTACCTCCACTTGCCCGGCTCTACTGTGATGACCCCTTTTGTCACCCACGCCGCTGGCCGCGAAGTGCTGTTCTTTGCCAGCGACCGTCCGGGCGGGCTGGGCGGCCTTGATTTGTACCGCTGCGAACGCCCATTGGACGCCGACGACCTGGATTTTTCGTTCCCACGAAACCTGGGCCCACTGGTGAACACGCTGGGCGATGAGCTATCGCCCTATTACAGCCCGCTGGATGCTATGCTGTCGTTTAGCAGCAATGGTCACGCTACGTTGGGTGGCTTGGATGTGTTCCAATCGCATCCCGTGTCCAATGGCTGGGCTGCGCCTTCTCCGTTGGGGCCACCGTTCAGTTCATCCGCCGACGACTTGTTTTTTGTACCCGATCGGATGGGAAAAGGGGGCATTCTGGTGTCCAACCGTCTATTGGGTGCTGCCAAAACGAGTACCCGCCACAACGACCTTTTTGAAATACAGCCGTTGCGGTAACTTTGCCCCATGACCTCCCGTCATTTGTTTGCGCTCCTTCGTCCGGAACACTGGGTCAAGAACTTGTTCCTGTTTATCCCGGCGTTCTTCGCGGCGCGGCTGGCCGAGCCAGCGATCCTGACCAACGCCTGCCTGGGCTTCGTGGCCTTTTCGCTCATCGCCTCGGCGGTGTACGTGCTGAATGATCTGGTAGATGCTCCGCAAGACCGAAATCACCCGGACAAGCGGAATCGGCCCATTGCCAGCGAGGCCATCAGCCTTCGTCAAGCCATGCTGATTCTTGTGCTGCTACTGGTCAGCGGGGCTGCTTTGGCGGCCTATCTGAATCCACAACTCCTGGTGATCTGTATTTTGTATTTCCTCATCAATGTGGCCTACTCCTTCTCGTTGAAGCACATCGCTTTGATCGATGTATCGTTGATCGGCCTGGGTTTCTTGCTGCGGGTATTCGCGGGCGGAGTGGTTACGGGCGTATCTGTGTCGCAATGGCTGATCGTGCTCACGTTTTTGCTGGCTCTTATCCTGGGTTTGGCCAAGCGGCGCGGCGAATACGTCATCATGACCGGTGGACACACGTTTCGGAAGTCGCTGGAAGGCTACAACCTACCGTTTCTGGACGTGGGTATGGTGGTCTGCTCTACGGTAGCCATCGTGGCCTACCTGATGTACTGTTTTTCGCCGGAAGTGACTATGCGCATGGGCAGCGATCGGATTTTTTACACCACTTTTTTCGTTATTCTGGGCATTCTGCGCTATTTGCAACTCACGCTGGTCTTCAACAAGACCGAGTCGCCCACCCGGGCCCTGCTCCGCGACGGTTTCTTGCAAATTGTGCTGCTTTGCTGGATCGGAAGTTTTGTTTGGCTACTGTACGCAAAAAAGTGGTGGGGGCTGTGAGGAGCAAGGGCAATCAGCAAAAAGGCAACTGGCAAATTTACAAAAGGCAAAAGAAATAAACAGGCAATAGGCAAAGAGAAGTAAAAAGCAAAAAGCAAAGGGCAAAAAAGCAAATTTATGAGTTGCCTTTTTTAATTATTGCCTATTGCCTTCCTGTTTCGATCTAACCAATAGATAAAAGTGAGGCTGGCATGCGTAGTATTGACAGTTTGACGCGGGAGAAAGAAAAACAGGCCATTCTGGACCAGCGTTCTCCGATTTGGTAAATAACTGCATTGAAAACGCAGTTGGCTGATGGGCGCAAAGAACCATTGCAGACCTAGTTCCAATTGACGGTCGAACTGTTTTGGGGAAATTTCCAAAGGATGGTCAAAAGGCACCAGTTGGCCTTCGGTAGTTATCTGGAAAGCGCGTTCTTTTTTATAACTCGTACCAGCATATCCTAGGCGACCATACATATTTAAAGCGGACGTACAAAACCAGTTCAATTCCAGATTGCTGGTAATGCTACGCACATCATACTGTCTTATATAATAGCCGGTTACTGGGATGCCGGGCAGTACTTCAAGCTCCCTGGTGAAAATCGATACACCATTGTCCAACCTCAGTCGAAGCCGGGGTGTAATGGCCCAAGAGAGCTGCACACTACTCTGTAAATCGGCCTGTTCACCGCCCAAGTTCCCTCCAGCCTGCAGAGCCAGCTGGTAATAAAAACGTCTACGATAATCTGAATGAAAAGATAATGCGGCCTGCGCGCGGGGAGTTACCCGGCGATTGAGCGTAGCACCAACAAAATAGTACTTGCGCAAATTGTCGTGTAAATCGCTGCTCATGGTAAAATTCCACTGTTGAAACCGCTGACTAAGCGCGGAAATGCCTACTTCGGCTACCAGAAAATTGAAATTTTCCGCTTTTGGCCGCCGATTTCTGGTCAATTTAAAAAAACTGCTGGTGTTTTGTCGCCAACCGCGTGGTGTAAAATCCCGATAGCCAATTTGAGCGGTAGAAGAATAATATTCCCCATAAGGAGCAAACAGCCTATCCGTACTATTCAATAGATCCGCTGACAGGTATTTGTTTTTTAGATGCGCCAGCTCCCAGGTCCAGGCGCCGTTCACTTTGCCCACCGAAAACTGATACTGGCTATTGGCCTGCAAGACCGTGTCGCCACCCGAGGGGGTATTTACCTGCACATTTCCCGCCAGTTGATAGGTGTTGGTTGGATCTCGCAATTGCAAGTTCAGCGTGCTCAGATTATTATGCGCCGGTTGAGCACCCCATAGGCTGGCATTGGTCAGGCTGACCCAGGAGTTATTGGCCAGGGCCTTCTCCACCGTCAACAGCGTGTAATTGGATAGTCCCGTGATGGGTTGGGTTCTGAAGCCTACCAATGGGCCTGGGGCATTATTATTACCAAATATTATACTGCTTGGCCCCAGCACGGTACTGTAAACACCCAGGCCAATGTTCCCCGGCAAACGGGTGGAAAACTTGGCCGCCGTCCATATTTTGCTGCGGTTATACCGATCGGTAAACTCACCCACCAATGGCGCAGTATATTGACTTTTCAACGCGGGGTACTCCAAAAAAATCTCTCCCTTGTCAAACATGGGCCGTTCCTCGGCCAGCAACTGCCGGGGACTGGGGAGTTGGGCATTGTTTCGCCAGTCCCACCCGGATTCATCCGAGCAGAAAAAACAATTTTCGGTACCCTCATTGATAGACGAGCCTGGCAGCAGGGCTACGTCAAGGGTGGAACTGGAATGAAAGCCCCATCGTCCATCTATGCCCAGCACTGCCCGGCCAAGGTTATCTCCATAGTCAGGCTCTTGTGACCGGACGTAGTCCACCCTGCTGTGCACCGCCGCTGATACCCGCTGGTGCTGCTGCACGTCCACTAATCCTTCCAAACTACCGTATTGCAGCACCTCATCTTGAATCTGTGGCTGCTGGGGGTTCCAAGTGGCCAACGTACCGCTACTGCGGTCGAAGCGGCTGAGTTGCAGGCCCCAGTGTTGGTTGCCCCGTACCGGGAAACGCAAGGCCGTGAAAGGCAGGCGAATTTCTACCGACCAGCCATCGGCCTGTTGCGCCACGGCACTTTGCCACACCGCATCCCAGGCAACCACCGAGGTATTGCCGCCGACCCGCTCCTCCCGCTGTACGCCCGCCGCCGTCACGGTAAAGACAAAAGCATTCTGATCATCGTCCCAAGTGTCCAGCCCGATGCTGAACCAGTCGCCCAGACCCGTATAGTCGCGCTGACTGCCGTCGCTGCGCATCGCGGCACCTGAGAAAGTAGTGGCCACGTACAGCGCCTCCTTGGTATAAAACAACCTTACTGTGCTGGGCAGGGCGGGTTGGCCGAATACTGGCGTAGAAGTCAATGGAATATCGGTGGGGGTTATTGATTGCCAGCAATCATCATCGGGCCGTCCATCCAGCAGCGGAGCCTCTTCCAAGCGAATGATGGTGTAGGTTTTTTGGCCCCAAAGGAAGGTGCAGGGCAGCAAAAGGCAAAGGAAGGCGTAGAGTTTGGTCATGCGGAAGGGTTGGTTTAAAAACCTGCAAAACAAACGGGTTTTGCGTACTCAGCGCGGCCTGATTGTGCGGCAATGCGCTAATTTTGCCACCAGGTTTAGCTAGTTCAAAAGTACCCTTAAGTAAAAAAGCCTATAAAGCATTGGGGATCAACGTTCTGTATTCTTCAACACCCTCAACTTCTCCGTTTTGACCAACAAACAAATTGCCTACGCCTTCGACGAACTGGCCAGCCTCATGGAACTCCACGAGGAGGACACTTTTCGTATTCGGTCTTACCAGAATGCCTACCTCGCGCTGCGCAAACTCGACCGCCCGCTGGCTGAGATGAGCGATGCAGAGATCAAAGGTATTAAAGGCGTGGGCGATGCTATCTCCAAGAAAATCAGGGAATTGATCGGCACTGGCAAAATGCCGACCCTGGAAAAATACCGCGCGCAGACGCCGCCCGGCGTGGTCGAAATGCTGGAGGTGAATGGCTTTGGCCCCAAAAAAGTGCGCACGGTCTGGCTGGACATGGGCATTGAATCCGTGGGCGAACTATGGTACGCCTGCAACGAAAACCGTCTTATCGAATACAAGGGCTTTGGTCTGAAAACCCAGGAGGACCTCAAACAAAAACTCGAATACTACTTCAAAAGCCGCGATAAACTCCACCTCTCCACCGCAGAGCGGGAGGCCGATTTTGTGTCCATCTGGCTCACTGGCCAATTGTCCGGTGCCCGCGTCGCGCCCGTAGGGGAGCTGCGTCGTCGCCTGTCCGTGGTGGATCATCTGGAACTACTGGTGGGCTTCGCGGGCGATATGACCCCGGCGTTTGACGGGGAGACGCTGACGCTGGAGCGGCAGGAAGGCGACGATTTTTATGTGCGTTTGGAAAGCCAGACCCCGTTGGTATTACACCGCTGTACGCCCGACGAATTTGGCTCCAAGCTCTTCCGCTATACTGGCAGCTCCGCCTTCGTGGAGGCGTTTGCCGTGGCGACCAAGGGGGTGGATTTTAAGAACCTGGATCAGGAAGCGGCCGTCTTTGCCAAGGCCAATCTTCCCTATGTGGTGCCGGAACTGCGCGAAACGGCTAATATGATCGCTAATGCGCAGCAGGGAAAACTACCACAACTAATTGAAGAACAGGATATTAAAGGCGTACTACACGTCCACACCACGTATAGCGACGGCCTGCACAGTCTGCGGGCTATGTGCGAACACGCCCGCACGCTGGGCTACCAGTACATTGGTATCACCGATCACAGCCAGGCGGCTTTTTATGCCAACGGCCTCAAGCCTGACCGGGTGCTGGCGCAAATGGACGAAATAGACCAGCTCAATATCGAACTCGCGCCGTTCCGCATTTTCAAGGGCATTGAGAGCGATATTTTGAACGACGGCTCCTTGGACTACGAAGAAGCGGTACTGGCCAAATTCGATTTCGTGATCGCTTCCGTACACACCAACCTGAAAATGATACTGGAAAAGGCCACCGAACGGGTGTTACGGGCCATCCTGAATCCCCACACCACCATTTTGGGCCACCCGACCGGGCGGCTGCTGCTCAGCCGGGAAGGCTATCCGCTGGATTGGGAGGCTATCTTCGAGGCTTGTGTCCAGCATCGCGTGGCCATCGAACTAAACGCCAATCCCTACCGCCTCGACCTCGATTGGACGCTGATTGCGGCGGCCGTGCGGCGTGGCATTAAGATCAGCATCAATCCCGATGCACATAGCCAGGATGGGATTCACGACATAAAGTATGGCGTGATGACGGCCCGCAAGGGGGGGCTTACGGCGGGGGATTGTTTGAATGCGATGGGGATGGGGGAATTTGCAGCGTATTTAAACAAGTAATGTTTTTTGACTTATAAAAGTCATTTATGTCGCTAATATAGTCGTCGCTGGTTGGATGGCTGTAACCAGTCTGTTCTTTTCGCATACGGTACACGCCACCATTTTTAGGAACGTGTAAAGACTTTCTCCACCCCGAATGTCATTCCGACGTTAGAAGTCCCGAAGTAATCGGGATGCCCAGGTGTAATTGATAATCAACCACTTAAGCAGATTCCTCTTAGCGTCGGAATGACAACTCAGATAAGCAATATTGTGCTAATTTATTGTTCACTTATTCCTTAGCAGGAAAAAAATTTGAAAAAAAATGCTTGCCCCTTGCGTTACTAAACACTGTTCAGTAACTTTGCGTTGTTAACTAAAACTGATGAGCATCTTACAGCGGAAAGAACGGGAAAAGGAAGAAATGCGCCAGCTCATCCTGGATGCGGCGCACGATCTGTTCCGGGAAAAAAGCTATGATGGCGTGAACATCCGGCAGATTGCGGAGGCCATTGAATACAGTCCGGCGACGATCTATTTGTACTATAAAGACAAGAACGAAATCTATTACGCGCTACAGTTTATGGCCGCTGCCGCCAAGCGCGACCACGTAGCCCCTGCTATGTTGATTGAGGATCCTTGGGGGCGCCTGACCGAATTTGGACGGCTATACATCGACTTCGGGATGCAACACCCGGACTGGTACGACCTGCTCTTCCTGACCCGCGCTCCGATGGAACATATTGAAAATCAGGACTGTTGGAAATTGGGCCTGGCTACCCACGCCTTTTTTGTGGATACGGTACAAGCTTGCGTAGATAAACGGTATTTCAAAAGTATGGATACGGAGGCGATTGCTTATACCCTGTGGTGTCATGCCCACGGGCTGGTGTCCCTTTTCGTGCGCGAACGGATGCGTATGTACCCGGAAGAAAAACGGAAGGGATTGGCGGAACGGTCTTTTGCAATGCTGGTAAAAATGGCGGATTGCCTTTAATGTGGCTATTGGTTTATTTGAAAATCAAGTTTAGGTCCAGTTCAATATCTAATTTCTTGTCAATCAACACGTCACGATAAGAATATATTTCAAAATCTTCAAGCGAATAATAAACATAAACCGATTTAAGGTCTGGAAGAATTAACCAATAGGACTGAATACTGGCCGCAAAATATTCTTTTCGTTTTTCGGTCAGGTCAAGGTGATTTCGGCTAAGTGATAATATTTCTATAACACAAAGGGGGATTTCGGTCATTTTAATCTCCTCTTCGCCGAACTCCATTGGGGGATAGACAGCGAGGTCAGGTATGCGATCGCGCACCGGAAAGCCGATCTTTACCTCAGACAACAATTGGAACTTGTCGGGATATTTTATAGAAATACCAATGATAATGTTGGTTTGAATAAAGGCGTGGTGTTTACTGGGCATAGGTTTATCGCGTTCAAGTTCGTAATCCGACAGGATTTCTACACTTTCTTCTTCGTAACTCATGTGCGGAGATTTTTTACAAAAATAGGCAAAAAAATGGACGTCATATATTATTCTTGAAAAATAAAACACCATTCAACCTCCAAAAACCACCGTTCACCATTTTTTGCTTGCCCAATTCCCGACTAAAGCTGCCCTTTGTCCCATCTACTAAACGTTGTTCAGTTTAAGAAAACGGTTTTGTTTACATGAAACATATCTTCCTCGCTCTGCCATTTTTGGTGTTTTACAGTTGCTTCTCTACAGTGCAGGCGCAAAACTCCGCCGTCTTGGAGGCGTACGTTCGCACTGGGCTGACGAGCAACCTCACTTTGCAACAACAGCAATTTGACCTGCGAAAAGGCCTGGAAAGCATCCGGCAGGCAAGAAGTCTTTTTTATCCCACGCTTGCCTTCAACGCCAGCTACACCCGCTCAATAGGCGGGCGCAGTATCAACCTACCCATTGGCAACCTCATAAATCCAATCTATATCGCCCTCAATCGGGCCGAACGGGTGGAGAATCAACAAATCAATTTCCTGCCTGATAATTTTCAGGAGACGAAAGTGAAATTTGCCTACCCGTTGTTCAATTCCGACCTGCGCTACAACCGCCAGATTCAAGAGCAGCTCTACACCAGCAAGTCGGCAGAAAAGGGTGCTTACGAACAAGAACTGCGCTACCAGATCACGGAAGCCTACCTGCGTTACGTACAAGCATTGGAGGCCGAAAAAGTTTGGCTAAACGCTAAAGCGGTGCTGACCGAATTGCGCCGCTTCAACGAGTCGCTGGTCAAAAACAACGTGGCCACCCGCGATGTAGTGGCCACCGCCGATTACGAATTGAGCAAGGCCGACAATGAGATATTCAAGTTGCGCAGCAGCCAGAACACGGCCCGCGCTTATTTCAACTCCTTGATCAACAAAGATTTGCAAGAGGAAGTGCTGGTCGATACAGCCCTGCTCCGTCCCACGGTGACCATTTACCAACTGGCTGATTTGATTCAAAATACCTTGACAAACCGACAAGAATTTGCCGCCCTCCGCGCTGGTTTGGCCGCTGCCGAGACGGATGTAAAACGCAATGATGTCAACCGAAAACTGCCCGATTTTTATCTCGGTGGGGAGTTTGGTTTTCAGGGCTACGGCTACCATTTCAGCGGCGATCAAGCCTATGCGCTGGCCCAGGTCGGCCTGACCTACGACCTCTACGACGCAGGACTGCGCAAGAGCAAAGCTCAGGTGGCCCGTTTGGACAACGAAAAAACGCGTACCCAATTTACGCAGGTGCAGCAGCAGATCGCATTGCAGGTCACCCAAAGTTGGAATGAGTTTGAGGCGGCCCGCAACACCTACGCGACCGCCCAGACCGGTTTACGGGCGGCCGAGGAGACCTTTCGTATTGTGAACAACAAGTACCGGGCAAGCCAGGTGCTGCTCATAGAATTCATGGAGGCACAGAACCGCGTCATCACCGCCCGCTTGCAGTCAACCTTGGCGTGGACAGATATACTGCTGAAAGAAGCGACTCTGCGCCGGGCAGCGGGGCTGTAAATTGGTTGATCGGTTGACTAGTTATTGGTTGAGGGGGACTTGTAGGCATGCCCCGAACAATCAATATTAATTCGGTGTACAGTATTGATCGCTCATTCACCTTTTGCTCATTTGTTTCGTATGGAAAAATCTACTATAAATCAATTCCTAACCACACAACACGCTGCCTTTCTGCATATTATTCGTTCGCTTTCGGAGGAAGATTATTTGTTGGCCAAAAATGGGAAATGGACCGCTGGTCAGCAACTGGATCACATCCGGCGCAGTGTGCAACCAGTTGCACTGGCTTTTGGCTTGCCCGCTTGGACACTACGGCTGCTTTTTGGCAAGGCCAACCGGACATCCAGAAGTTACGACGCCTTGGTGGAAAAATACCACCAGAAATTGGCCGCTGGTTATATTGCCTCCCGTCGTTATGTGCCACCACCAACAGTAGGATTGAAGGAGCGGGAGAAGCTGGCTGCCACCCTAGAGAAACAAGTGCAGCAACTAAATCGGCGGTTGGTAAAATATAGTGAAAACCAATTGGATACCCTGCTTTTGCCACATCCGCTACTGGGTAAACTGACCATGCGCGAGATGCTTTACTTCACCGCTTATCACGTGGAACACCATCGGAGAGCGTTGGAAGGAAACTTGGTGATGGCATGATCGCCCCCCACTTTCGCATCATTGTATTAGTCAAAGCATGCCTCATTTCAGGATGACATTTATACCTCACCAGCAATTGACCGATAAATGGATAAATATATCTTACTAGTAATCTTTATTTGTAATTACATCCATTTATTTGGACAAAATATTGCAAAAATAGATTTAATTATGGACTTAAAATTCATGAACGAAGCGTTTATGAATGGGTATCCTGTCAATTTAGAAAGACCTCATCAGATAGATTTATCGGCCACGATTTCAAAATTAGATAGTCAGTTGCCCGACAGTGTTTCAAAAATGGTTTTTGAAAATACCGTCAGAAAAGTACTTTTTGAGGTAGGATGTATCCATACTTCAATAGCAGGTTGGAGCAAAACTGGCAAAATAGGAAAAAGCCAACTTGCGCTTTTTCCCTCTAATGTGTTTTGCGATGGAAATAAACTTTTGTTTTTAGACAGGACAAATGACCTCTTGCAAACTAGTGTGCGCAGCGGAAATGAAATTATATCTATCAATCAACACACGGCAAAAGAAATTACCGATATTTTAAAATACTACCATCCAGTTGATGGTCAAAGTTTTGATTTTAACTTAAATTTGATAAATAAAGAATTTCCATCTTTATATTACAAATGTATTGATCGGAAGAGCTCATTTGTTGTGCAATATAAAGACAGTGAAGGTGTTTTACAAACCGAAACCCTTCCAGGTATGCTAAAAACAAATAAGGCAAAACGATTGAACCAGCCCAAGGTGCTTATTCAGGGCAATGATGAATCTTTTTCAGTCATAGCGGACACTATTGGCCTGCTTAGTATAAAATCATTTCACAAAAAAAGTAATAAATTTTATGAAAATGTTTTCACTTACTTAGAAAGACATTTTATAAATGATTTTGTAATAGACGTAAGAGAAAATTTGGGTGGCAGTCGCGCCAATACAAAACAATTAATTTCGTATCTGACACAATCGGCGTGCAAATATGAAACAATAAGACCTAGAAATAACTTACGACCTTATTTGAAGGGTAGAAATAAATTCCAATTTTTATTATCTTATATATACTACGACCTGGGCAGTTTATTTGTGCGTAAAAACACTGCCGAAGGAGTAGTCTTCACCAGCAAAATTGTACCTAAAAAACACGGCTTTATAAAAAACATATATGTTTTGGTCAACGGGTTTACCGGGTCATCAGCAACATTGTTGGCCTCCTATTTAAAACATCATGCCAATGCCGCTATTATAGGACAACAAACCGGGGGAGGCGAATGCTCGAACAATGGTGGCTCGTATCCAAGTCTAGTGCTTCCAAATTCGGGTTTAACAATGAACTGGTATCAATTTAAACAATTGACAATCAATTACTTGAATTTACGTTTGTTTTTCAGAAATCGAATCAAGTTATTGATTATCAATGTTTTATATAAAATTTTATATGCAAAAACGGTATTTTTTTTCATAAAGCATTGATAGTCAAATGTTTGGTTTTGCAACCAGTTCA
>JAYUXG010000679.1:0-6516 GCA_043753125.1 Saprospirales bacterium
TGTACAAATGGCTGGCTGGCCACTACGAAGAAGATCAAATCGTGCTGTACGGGCGTTCGCTGGGGAGTGGCCTGGCGGCCCGCATTGCTTCCTGGAACAACCCGCAGCTCTTGATCCTGGATAGTCCATACTATTCTTTTCTTTACCACATCCTGCGCTACGGCTCCCTATTACCCATGCACTGGCTGTTGCGTTACCATATTCGTACCGACCGGTTCATCAAGAAAGTCCACTGCCCGATCTTCATCCTGCACGGAACCCGCGATCGGCTCATTCCGTTTCGCCAAAGCGAGATGCTGCGCGACCTGGCTCCGGAAAAGATCACCCTTCTACCCATAGAGGGTGCGGGCCACAACAACCTGCCTGACTTCCCGGAGTACCACGATCTGTTGTACGATATTTTGCACGAGGCGATGGTTGTACCAGAATTGGTTGTTAAGTAAAGGGGTAAAAATGAGTCACCCCGAATTTTTTGAAAATCAATAGGGTCGCCCACCGGGACACAATAGGAACGCGGATGACACGGATTGGGCGGATTTTCACAGATTTTCTTTTGATCCGTGCAAATCCGCGTCATCCGCGTTCCAATTATGCCGAGCCGTCACGCATCTTTTTCAAATCTCTCCCAATTAGCGTTCCAATTAACCATAGGAGCCTACGGCGAGGGCTTTTCCAAGCAAAATTCGGGATGACTCATGTTGCTTATTTTCTTAGTTATTCTCCTCCTCACTAAACGCATTAAAGTCGAACAGCAGCGAAAAGCGCAGCGTATTGTCCAGTGGGTTGCGTTGATTGGTGGTTGGCACGAGGTAAGAAAAGTTCAACCCAAAGACATTGTACTTCACCCCTAAGCCGACGCTGAAGTACTTGCGGTTGCCCTTGGAATAGTTTTCGTAGAAGTAGCCCATGCGCACCGAGAACTGGTCATCGTACCAGTATTCGGCCCCGGCCCCGACCGTAATCTCTTTCAATTCCTCCTTGAAGCCGCCTGGCGCATCGCCAAAGGAGGAGAATACCCCACGAATGGAGGAAAGTTCCTTGTAAGTCGGGATACCATTGCCGTCGTCATCGATCTCCGGGGTGGGCGTGGGGACCAGCAGTTTGTTGAAATCGGTGGTGAAGGTCAACGTGTTGTAGTCATCCAGGTGGAATCTCCAGCCCAGGCCCACACCAAGGTTGGTGGGGATAAAATCGCGCTGTGTGGAGTTAGTATAGGTGATTTTCGAGCCCAGGTTGCTGATCGCTACACCGAGCGTAAAATCACTCTTGTTTTTGGTGAAGTTCACTGGTGCTTTATAGGTCATCGACAGATCGGCAGCACCGGCAATGCCCGGCTTGATCTCATTGCTGGTACCGGGCACTACCTGCCCGTTGGCCAAGTTGGAATAGATGAATTTCGCCGCCACCGCTGCCGAAAAACGGTCGGTCAGTTTGCGGGCGTAGGCACCGGCCACCTCAAATTCATTGGGGTTGCCCTGACCCAGGGATTCGCCGTCGTTGTTGGTAAACTCGATGTTGCCGAGCGAAAAATAGCGCAGGCTCAAACCTACCGCCTGTAATTTGTCAATGCGTTTGTACCCGCTCAAATAAGCCAGATAGACGTCCTGCAAGCCCAGGTTGCGCATCCAAGGCGTATAAGTAGCCGAGATGGACACGTTTTTGTCGGCAAAAGCCAGTTTGGAAGGGTTGTAATGCATACCATTGGCGTCGGCAGAGGTGGCAATGCCTGCATCGCCCATCGCACCGCCACGCGCGTCCGCCACGATGCGCAGAAAGGGTACGGCAGAAGTCACGGCGTTGGCACACCTCTCCCCAGTGACAGGGTCGTAGCCATTTACACACCGGGCTAAAGGAGCTTGAGCAAAAAGAGGGGCACTGGCTATGGCCAAGATTGCGGTCAGCAGGACCGGTGCGAAAAATTTTCTCATGGAAAAAAAATTGAACTTTTAGTAGCGAAATTTTGCTGGTTTCGACTTTTCCACTTCAAAACGTCGATGGAAAAGAATATTCTGTGGTGATGTTGTTCAAAAATTACGCAAAAATAGGGAGAAACGATTTCTGCGTCGGGCTATTTTAAGATAACCAGTTTTTCAAAGCTGCTCTCGGCGGTAGCAGTAGCTCCCGCAATATCGGTGCCGCGCACTTTCACACGGTATAGGTACACGCCCCGCGCCAGCTGGTCGCCATAGTCGTCCTTGCCGTTCCAAGCAATGTCGGTCACTCGGAATCCATTGGCGTTCGGCGCATTGTGGATGATGGTTTTGACCAACTTGCCCGACACGTTGAAAATACTGACCTGAACATCAAGCATTTGTGCAGACAGGTTATGCTCAAACTGGAAATTCGTGTTGGTCGTGAACGGGTTGGGATAGTTCAGCACGTGGTCCAGGGCCACCTTACCGTCTTCTGCTACCACGAATTCTGTGTAGCCCTCGCCAGGATTGTTGGCAATATCCCAACCCTTTACCCGCAGCTTGTGGCGACCCGGAGCCAGGTTACGCAGGGGGTAAATGGCCTGGCCCTTGCGGAAATTGTCTTTTTCACTTTCGTAAAAATCGTTCAGGACTATACTTTCCAGCACGTTGTCGTCCAGGGTAGCCACCAAATCGTGGCCCAGGCTGGTGCCGCTCACATTCATGCCATAGTCGTCGGAGCAGCGCACCAGCACCTTCGGATCGGTGTTGGTGATGCCGCCCGTCACGAAGGCATCGGTATTCAGGAAGGGTTGCACCAACGGCGGCTGATCGTCATGCACGAGGTTGGCATTCCCGCCGACCACGATGTTTCGGTCCGCCCCAGCGGCATCCAATGGAGTACCATTTTCGGCGTAATAACTGATCTTGCCCGCGCCATATACGTAATTGATGTCTTTCGGGACAATGAAACTTATTTTGAAAAGGCCTTCGGCAACGGTGGCACTGCCCTTGAAGATCACGTTGCGCTGCACCGTGAATGGGCGAACCGGGCTGTTATGGTCCTGCCCCAGCGTCTGTAGGGTTTGCACCTTGTCAAAGATGGTCACGTAGACTTTGCCGTTGAAATTGGATAGCCGCTGGCCATTTGTATCGGTCACCATGCCCTCGATGGTGACCGGCATGAGGGCTTTCAGGGTATCGGGCTGCCCGGCCACTACGGTGGAGTCATTTATTTTGGTGGTCGCTACGCGGTATTCCGGCATGACCAGGTACATGGCCGGGTCACCGAGCAGGGTAAAACGCCGGGCATTGTCGTCGTTGAGGTTCAGGGTGTTTTTTGCGTCTTTCAGGATATTGCCGATGGTGCGGTACTGGCCATTGTCGCGGCGGAACAGGAATTTTTGCACGGCATCGGTGAGATAGTTATTGGCATAAATATACACTGCCCGCACCGTGGTGAACAACCCGACGGCCCCGGCATTGGGTCGCACCAGCGACATCTCACCGCCGGTCAGAAAAGTATAATCGTCGTAGCCGCCAAACGAGCAAGTCGCCGTGATGATAAGCGGATAGCGATTGGGATTGTCCCAACCAGATATATCGTTCAAGTCTATCACCCGCTCCTGTGCCCAGCCGCGCGGCCCGCCGTGGCCAATGTACTGCATGACCAGGGTACCCTTGAAAATATCGGAATTGATGGCCGCTTTAGCCCCAGGAATGCGCTGTCCGGCGGAAGTGGATTCCTGCTGATAAGCATCGAAATAGATCTTTTCGATGTTGAACCAGCTTTCTACCTGCCCATTTGCATTGGCCAGCCGATCCGTTTGGTTGAGGTGTACGTTGTCGTCCTCGTCGTCGCCGAGGTAGGTGCCGCGCAGGTGCCAATCGCCCAGCGTTTCCGGCTTGCTGTCGTAGGCAATTATCTTATCCACCACGGCCTGCGCGTCGGCACTATTGCGGGCGGTAATCCGGCCCACAGCCAAATCCAGCGCACCGACCAAATTGCCGCTCTCGCCATCACTCAACAGCCCAAAAAAATCGTCGGAGGGGTAGGCCGTGATGGGACTAAACGATTCTGCCGTCTCAAAAACGGGAATAAAATCGGTGTTTTCAGTGCCTTCGGTATTATTTTTAGGGTCAAACGAGCCGTCGCCAAAGAGCAATAAGTACTGGAATTCGGCGGGATTGCGCTCCAGCAGCATCTTCGCAAAATCACGGATGGCGGTGGGGTCTTTGGCCCCGGAGGAAAACTCGTTGTAAAGCTGCTCCACGTTGATCAAAGCCACTTCCAGTCCACTGAAAGTCCGGCGGTGTTCGGCGAGCTGGCTGGCCTGGCCTTCCAGTGCGGGGTGATACACGATGGCCATTTGCACTTTTGTGAGGCCGTGCAGATTCTGATTGGTGATCTTGCCGACCTTGGTCTCGGGCTTGGGCAACGCGGCATTGTCATAAAAAGCCACGAAACTGCGCAGGGTACCACTGGTGGCTGCGCCAAATTCGGCTATGCTTCCACTTTGCGTCAGTTGTCGGCGTTCCGGCACCCGCGGTTCGGTAATATCCCACACCGTAAAGCCGCTGCTGGTTACGTTGCTCAGTCGGAAAGTGGTGGCGTTTTGTTCCAAGCTCTTCAAATCGCGGAATTCCATGCTCTCGCCGGTCATGGCGAGGCGACGACGGGCATTGATCTCAATATAATCCAGCCAGCCCTCGCTTTGCTGGCTTATCTCGGGATAGTCGAGCTGGACCGCTACTTCGTCGCCAGCGAGCTGGAAATTGCCCTGAAAAACCACTTCGGAGGCAAAACTTGCTTCGTTGTTGCCCACTGTAACACTGCCGACGGTACGATTCAGGTTAAGGTTGGCGATATTGAGCTTCACGCTGGTGCCAGTACCGCAACGGCCCGCGAACTCGGCCCGGACGCGGCCCATACTACCGGTCACGATGTTGGGAAAAGTAAATTTGTATTCTTTGCTGCGGGTTTGGTAAAAGTAGTCGCCAAACCATTGTTTGCCAGACCCTTGGGCCGACTGGAAAAAGTCCAGCAAATTGACCCGTTCGTCCTCCAGGTGGCGGTAGTCGTCAAATTCCTCAGTGACGTAATTGGCCGCCACACTCGGCACCTCGCCTACCCGCAGGCCATTGCCGTCGCCGATCTTCACAAAATACAAGGCGTCGCGGTCGTAGAGATGCTTACTTACGGTCAGTTGCGGGTCATTCGCGCTGGCGCGGTAAGTCACTGGCTCCGGCCCGACGGCGTAAAACAGAATGAAGTCCCCCGCGTCGAACTTGCCGTCCTGTTCGCCGGTCACAAGAATGGCATTTTCCAATAAGTCATCGGGGCGGGCGGCGTCGGTTTTCTCCGGCAGCATCTTGCCACCATTGCCGTAGATATGGATGGTTCGGGGATCAATATTGTCTAAGTCATTGATACCCAATTCATTTTTCAAAAAAGTGTAGTCCAGTTTGTACATCGTGCTTTGGCGAACGCCAAATTTGTACAGCGCACCGTTTTGCAAAATGGAGTTGTAGGTAGGAGGGCCGCCTCGGTCGGTCACCGGCTCCATCGCCGGAGTCACGCGCACCTGCAAAGTAAAGGAAGTAACCCGCTCGAACCCGCTGCCCGTCCGGCGAATGGGTACAAAACGGACCCGGCCAAAATATCGGCTGCGTTCCTGCTCCACGGTGGCCGTCACCTGGAGCTCAGTGCCGATTTGGGCATCGTCCGGCGAGGCGGTTTTGGCAAAGGCTTCGTACTGCACGTCCACGAGTTCCACCGTCAGGGTAGAGCGGCCCGCCAGAACCAGCCGTTCGCCGAAGATGGGCAAGGTGGGAGCCACATCAGCAAACCCGGCCCCGTCAAACGTCCAATAGTCCAGTTTTTTGCCATCAGGCGTGATAACTTTTTCCGTCTGGGCGGCCCAATGCAGCGTGCGTTGCAAAGTAACAACGGACTGGGCATTGGCGGATGCCAGGCCAATAAGGCAAAAAAGCGTGAGTAGGAGGTTTTTCATACAGTGAAAGGCAGAGATTCTAACGTAAAGCAGCTACTAACGGCAGGTTCGGCTGTTTTTGTCGTATTTCTTCGGACTTTGGCGCAAGGGGGTGGCAGTGGGTTGCCCGAACGAGGCGAAATGTATTTAGTTCTACTTTGTCAAATTAACGGATGCAGGAACGCCTTCCCGACACTGCTTATCAAAACCTTCACCACTTGGCATTCGTGCTGGACGTGGGGGAAGGCCTGGGCGTTTAACTGAGTGACCCGGCACCCTACGTGCCTTTGAGGATGTCAAAGAACAACTCGGGCTGCACCAACCAGATGCGATCATGGAGGACTTGGCACCACCGCGTCGCCCTGACCATGATGGCCCTCCATTTTATCCTCCACACCCGGATCGAACAAAAAGATGAAATGCCGCTCTTGTCCTGCCCAGATGTGAAAATGGTGCTTGCCAAAACACTCGCCAACAAAATCAACACCCCACGCGGAATAACTATCGCAATCCAAAAAAGGCACCCACAGCGACAAGCCAGTATAAACCAATATAAAAACTATTTCTAATTTGACAAAGTAGAAAACAGCAATCATCAATGCTCTTTACCG
>JAYUXG010000680.1:0-6515 GCA_043753125.1 Saprospirales bacterium
TGGCAGGCAATGGACCACCACGCCCAACAGCTGATGCTGCTAAAATACCGCTTCACTTACCCCGGCGAAGCCTACGTGAACTGGTGCCCGGCTTTGGGCAGCGTACTTTCCAACGACGAGGTCAAAGACGGCGTGAGCGAACGCGGCGGCCATCCCGTGGAGCGCAAAATGATGAACCAGTGGAATATGCGCATCACGGCCTACGCCGACCGGCTGCTGGAAGGCTTGAACGAAATAGACTGGCCGGAATCCATCAAGGAACAACAGCGCAACTGGATTGGTCGCTCGGTAGGGGCCTCAATGCGCTTCGACGTGGCCGACCGTCCGGAAGCCATGATCGAGGTGTTCACTACGCGGGCGGACACCATTTTTGGGGTGACATTTCTGGTATTGGCCCCCGAACACGAACTGGTGGACACACTCACTACGCACAAACAACGCACCGAGGTGGACGCTTACGTGCAGTGGGCAGGTACCCGCTCCGACGTGGAGCGCATGGCCGATACCAAGAAAGTGACCGGGGCTTTTACCGGCAGCCACGTCCGGCACCCATTCACTGGCGCAGCGGTGCCCATCTACATTGCCGACTACGTGTTGGCGGGCTATGGCACCGGCGCGGTCATGGGCGTACCTTCCGGCGACCAGCGCGACTGGAATTTTGCCAAACATTTCAGCCTGCCCATCGTACCGATTCTGGATGCTCAACAGGGCTTGGGCGAAGCCGCCGACCCCACCAAGGAAGGCCGCTACATCAATTCGGGGCTAATTAATGGTCTTACTTACGCCGAAGCCGTCCCGATTTTGGTCAGCCATTTGGAGAGTCACAGTATTGGTAAAGGCAAGACGCAGTACAAGTTGCGCAATGCCGTGTTCAGCCGCCAACGCTACTGGGGCGAGCCGGTACCCGCTTACTGGCGCGATGGCATCCCCTACCTGATCCATGAACAAGACCTGCCACTGGTATTACCTGCTGTGGATAAATACCTGCCAACCGAGACGGGCGAGCCACCGTTGGCGCGAGCCGAAAACTGGACGTATGCAATTCGCCAGGAGGAAGAAATATACGTCTACGATCCGAATACGGACCAGCCAAAGGAGGCTTTGGTAGTGCCAGATGCAGGAGCAATTGACGTGGTTTCTATCACTCCGCCGCCCTTCAAAAGGGTGCAAATCGAACCTTTTGCCGCTGACGAAGAAGCTACCGACCAGCCAAAACAAGAGGAAGCTCCAAAAGGGCCTGGCAGTTTCTCGATTTCCCTGCCCCTCATTTTCCCACCTGCTCACCCGCCCGCCCCTTCTTCTGCGCACGCCTCCTACCCCTTGGAACTGTCCACCATGCCCGGTTGGGCTGGCTCGTCGTGGTATTTTTACCGCTACATGGACCCCAATAACGACCAGGCTTTTTGCAGTCCAGAGGCACTGCGCTATTGGCAAGCGGTAGATGTCTATCTGGGCGGCCCCGAACACGCAGTGGGCCACTTGTTGTACAGTCGTTTTTGGAACCATTTTTTATACGACCTCGGCTTGGTGCCAGAACGGGAGTTTGCCAAAAAACTGATCAATCAGGGGATGATCCAAGGCCGATCCAACTTTGTTTTTCGGGCCAAAGAGCCGTTCTTTGAGGAATATCTATGGTTGGAAATACTGCGGCCACTTTTTGAAGAGGAAGGCCCCATAGCCCAGTCCAAATCAGACTCCGAGGAAGGGTATAAATACGATTTTGCCTTTGGTGCCAACGATTTGGTGATCGAAGTGACGTCGTACAAAATGCCGGAGAAGATTGAGCGCATCCGCCGCACTGCCGAGGCCGACCGCAAACGATTATTGGTACTGTCCACCGAGGAACTGAGCGACAGCATCAATGATCCGCTGACCACGATCGTGAAAATCCGCATGGCCCTCAACAGCCGCGAACCCTTCCTTTACCAGCGGGAAAAACCGCACTGCGAACAGCTGTACGTGTCGCACAGCCTGTTGCACCAGTACGATGCGGAATATTTTTCCAAACTATATGTAGACGTAAGCCTGGTGGAAAATGATGTGCTGCATATTGAAAGAGCCAAATCCAGTACGCAGTTTGACAGGAGCAACTTCAAGATGGATGCCCAAGGCCAATTCACCTGTACTTTCGAGGTGGAGAAAATGTCGAAATCGAAGTACAACGTGGTGAACCCCGACGACATGGTGCGGGAGTATGGGGCGGACTGTTTCCGGATGTACGAAATGTTCCTGGGGCCGGTGGAAAACTCGAAGCCCTGGAGTACCAGTGGCATCACCGGGGTGGCAGGCTTTTTGCGTAAGTTCTGGGGGTTGTTTTTTGACAAAACCGGCCATTTCGCCGTGAGCACTACCCCTGCTTCGCCCGACGAACTGCGCGCACTCCATACCTGCATCAAGAAAGTGACCGAGGACATTGAACGCTTCTCCATGAACACCTGTGTGAGCAATTTTATGACCTGTACCAACGAACTGCGCAGCCTGGGCAGTGCCAAGCGGGCCGTGTTGGAACCGTTGGTGGTGTTGCTCGCGCCCTTTGCGCCACACGTGGCCGAGGAGCTGTGGCACCGCTTAGGCCATGCGACCACGGTCTGCGATGCTACCTGGCCAACTTTCGACGAAGCACATTTGCAACTCAGCACAATCAAATATCCGGTGCAGGTGAACGGCAAGATGCGTGGCACCCTCGAAGTAGCCGTCGGCACACCCGATGCCGAGGTAGAGCGGCTGGCGATGGCACAGGAGTTCGTGCAACGCAGCCTGCAGGGTATGGTGGTGAAGAAGTTCATCGTGGTGCCGGGACGCATTATCAACATTGTGCTGTAGCGGCGGGTTTAGCCGCCGTTTGTGCTGTACCGGCGGGTTTAGCCGCCGTTTGTGCTGTACCGGCGGGTTTAGCCGCCGTCATAAGAGATTTCGGCGGCTGAACCCGCCGGTACGGGCCAGGCCGGATTAACAACATAGTTATCCGAAAAGGAGGTACTTTTGTAGATAGTTTTTGTATCCTGATTTGTCAGGTTTTCACCTTTGCTGTCCCAATATCGACCGATACCTAATAACCGTTAACCAGTAACCCTCTATGATCCGTTCCTTGTTCAAGTTGGCCGTTTTGCTGGTCATCGGCATTTTGATCTACAATTATTTTTTCGGCACCTCTTCGGAGCGCGAACAATCCAAGCAAGTATTTGGCTCCATGCGCAACGTGGTCGTATCGGTCGGACAATTGATGAAATCCGAGAAAACCAAGTACGATGCCGGCAAGTATGACAAGGTGCTGGACAAATTGGGTGACACCTACCAGGCCGTCCGGGACCGGGCGAAATACGTGGATGAAAACGTGATCAAACGCTTGGGCGACCTGGAGGCAAAGAAGGCTGAATTACAGGAAGACCTCAGCCAGATCGAGCAAGGCGATCAGCAAGTTGCCGCCGCCGCCCGCTCCACCAAACCGACCGACCCCAAGAAGCAGACGGTATTGACCAACAAGGCGGCCGAGCAGGAACGCCGCAAAAAAGAGCTGCAACGTGAGTTGGAGCAGTTGTTGCGGGAATCCGACCAGTTGCTGAAGGAAGCACAGGAGTAGTACTACTTATCACCGGCACGAAAGGTGCTTTGGCACCAAAAGACACTGGAATGATCGATTTTATTCAACAGACGTTCGGCACCGATTGGCAAAATGCGCTGATCATTATTTTCAACCTAATCCTGATCGAGAGCCTGCTTTCCGTGGACAATGCCGCCGTGCTGGCCACGATGGTACTGGACCTGCCGAAGGAACAGCGCGCGCGCGCCCTGCGCTATGGCATCATCGGAGCCTACTTTTTTCGGGGACTTTGCTTGCTGTTTGCCGCGTGGCTCATCCAAATCTGGTGGCTCAAGCCCTTGGGCGGCCTTTACCTTCTCTATTTGTGCTGGGAATACTTTCGACGCAAATCCACGCCCGAACCAGACGATGATCTGCTGGTCAAAGAAAACAGTTGGTTCTACAAAATCACCATCGGACTGGTCGGCTCTTTTTGGGCTACCGTCATCTCGGTAGAGATCATGGACCTAGCCTTTTCTCTGGACAATGTATTTGCAGTCGTCGCCTTTACCGACAACATTTACTTAATTTGTATCGGCGTATTTATCGGCATTTTGGCGATGCGCTTCGTGGCCCAATGGTTCGTTAAGCTGCTCGAACGGTTCCCTTTTCTGGAAACCAGTGCATTCCTGGTGATCGGCGTGCTGGGACTGAAACTCATGCTCTCCATACCCGACCATTTTTACCCAACCGAGCCTTGGGCCAAGGCTATCGAGAGCGAAACCGCCGATTTACTCGTTTCCGCTTTGACGGCGGGCTTATTTTTTATTCCAATTTTAACCTCACATTTGTTCAATTGGCCCAAACAGGTGAAAAATGGAACGATGAACAATGAGGTGTAAACGATGAACTTTTCATCAGTGGGACTACATACCAAACGCTGCTTAATTCTTTTTCATGTTCTTGAACGTGGCCTATAATTTAATAGTTCATAGTTCATACTTCCTAGTTGACCAATGGTTCTTTTCACCCGCCACACCCTCGCTAACGGCCTGCGCATATTAGTCCACGAGGACAAGGCGACCCCTTTGGTAGCCGTCAATATTACCTACAATGTGGGGTCGCGCGACGAACACGCCGAGAAGACCGGATTTGCCCACTTGTTCGAGCATTTGATGTTTGCGGGCAGCAAAAACGTGCCGGATTTCGACGATCCCTTACAACGGGCAGGCGGCGAAAACAACGCCTACACCACCAATGACTATACGACTTTCTACGAAATAGTACCCGCCGAAAACCTCGAGACCGCTCTCTGGCTCGAAAGCGACCGGATGTTAGCCCTGCGCATTTCCCGCAAATCGCTGGACGTGCAGCGCAAGGTGGTGGTAGAAGAGTTCAAAGAAACCTGCCTCAACGAGCCGTATGGCGATGCCTGGCACCACTTGTCCGAACTGATGTACCGCGAGCATCCGTACCGCTGGCCGGTGATCGGGCTGGCCCCGGAACACGTGGCCAACGCCACGCTCGACGATGTGCGGGCTTTCTACAAAAACTGGTACACGCCCAATAATGCCGTGTTGAGCATTGCTGGCAATGTACGCCCCGACGAGGCGGTACAATTGGCCGAAAAGTGGTTTGGCAACATTCCGTCCGGCCCTGCTACGCTGCGCCAACTGCCCGCCGAACCACCGCAGGAAGGACCGCGCCGCAAAGAGGTCCATGCGCGGGTGCCGGTGCCAGCGGTTTACCTCGCCTTTCGGATGCCCGCCCGCCTCGATCCAGCCTTTTATCCCGTGGATTTGTTGAGCGACGTATTGGCGCAGGGCCATTCCTCGCGCCTGTACCGGCATTTGCTGAAAGAACGGCAGTTGTTTTCCCAAATTGATGCCTACGTAACCGGCAATACCGACCCTGGCCTGTTTGTCATTGAAGGGCGGCCAGCGGAGGGGGTGCCGACCGAAATGGCCTTGGCTGCGATTTGGGAGGAACTGGAGCAATTAAAAAACGAGCCGTTGGAAACCCGGGAACTGGTCAAAATACAGCACCGTTTTGAAAGCACCATCGTTTTTTCGGAGACGAGCGTAATGAACAAGGCGCAAAACCTGGCCATGTACGAGATACTGGACCGGGCTGAACTGATGAACGAAGAGGTGGACATTTACCTGGCGGTCACGCCCGATGCTTTGCACCAAGCCGCCAACAGCCTTTTTCGGGCAGACAATTCGGCTACGTTGATTTACGTTCCTGCCAATCAATAAGTTAGCAAAAGGCGGTCAGATACTTGATCATCCTCTAGTGTTTCGCCTTCGCGCTGGAAGCGCCGCAGCATGGAGCGGCCACAATCCACGGAAATCTCCTGCTCGAACAAGCCGTCTGGAATGGGAAGATCGCAGATGTAGTTGCCTGATTTTTTTTGTCCGTCAATGCTGAGCGCAACCTTAACCCCGCGATCTTTGGCCGAAGATACTTCGTGCAATAATTGCGACAATTTGAAATCCTGCGCGCCATACAGTATGGACTGGCTATGGGAATAAGGGGGGTCACAGTAGATCACATCACCCGCTTTTGCTTTATGAAAAGCCACCCTATAATCACAATGTTCAAAATCAACGTGTTGTAAGCGAGTTTTCCATTCCACGACTCTCTTGGAAAAACTCTCGACGGAAATTGGGTCATGCACACCACACGGAGTGGACATATAACCATCATTTTTGCGAGAGCAGAGTTGCGGATGGTGTTTATGAAACCCTTTTGAATGGCTATGAACTTGACGAAGTGCGGAGATATACTAACCGAAACGTGCGGCACTATCTCATGGTGGATGATTATTTTACTTGGTGGACAATGGGCAGATCATACTTGTGCCGGATTTGCGATATGTTGCACATGGGCTTGCTAACGGAAGCGTTGTTTGGCAAAGAGATCGTTGAAAGGATACCAATAATTGTGCAGGAATGGGTGGAAGAACTAAACAGCTTGAAGGCCCAGCCTACAC
>JAYUXG010000681.1:0-2640 GCA_043753125.1 Saprospirales bacterium
GTACCGTCACATCGCCCCACATAGTCCGTTGCCAACCATCCACAAATTCCAGCTCGGCCACCCAAACAAAAACGCCCGCATTGACCAAGGTATTCCGGAATTGGCCATCCCAGCCTCCTCTTTCCTGATTGGGCAGCAAATCCCGTTTTTCAAAAATCAATTCCCCCCAACGATCATACACTGCGAGCCGTCGCACCACCGCCAGCGAGGCATCGGAAAACACGGTCCAATAGTCGTTGTCGCCATCGTCGTTTGGGCGAAAGACGTTTGGTAGGTACACGTGCCGTTCCAGAACAATCAGGTCAATAAGGTGCAGGCTATCGCAGCCAGCCGTCGTTTGCAAGGCAAAGGAATACTGCCCGGCCCGGCCAACGCGGCGGCCGTCCGGCAGTTCAACATAGGCTCCTTCGTAGATGGTCACCGTCTCACGAGTCAGGGCCGTATCGATCCGGTTCGCCACTGCTAAGTTGCTCCATTCAGTGGAACAGCCCGTTGAATCCGTGACCACTATCGTGTAAAGATCGGCGGGCAAGTCGGGGAAATAGCCGTCCGATTGCGCTGGGCCATTGCCCAATTGGTAGGTATAAGGGCCAGTACCCCCGGTCGCGGTTACGGCTACCAACCCCAGCGGACGTCGGCAATCCACGTCATGCAAACTGTCCACCTGTATCACCAATGGCTCGTAAGGGACAAGGGTGTAGGTACTGCTGTCCAGACAGCCCGCCGCATCGCGCAAAGTGATCCTGTAATCGCCGGAGGGCAAATCCGTAAAAACGCCACTGGGCTGCCACGGACCATTACCAAGTTGAAACTGAAAAGGAGGTGTCCCCGACACCGCAACAGTACTGAGGCTGCCTGCTTCGTCACAGGCCGGTCCCACCAGCCTGACCAACAAATCCAAAGCGGGCGGCGGTGCGGCTACCACATACGTACTCTGATGGGTGCAGCCGTCGGCATCACGTGAGGCCACCACATAAGTGCCGGGCGGCAGGTCCATAAACACACCATTGGTTTGCCACACGCCATCGTTCAGTTGAAACTCAAAAGGGGCCTGGCCAGAAGTAGCCGCCACTACGATCTTGCCCCCAAACGTACAGCCAGCACTGGCCAACGACACCAACGAATCCAGCAAAGGTTCCGGCGGGTAAACCGAATACGCACTGGTATGGGTACAGCCCATCGCATCGCGCAGCGTGATCGTATAATCGCCGGGTGGCAAATCGTTGAAAATCCCGTTCGCTTGCCAGGGGCCACCATTCGATTGATATACAAAGGGTGCGGTGCCGGAAACTGCCACAGTGGCGATGCTTCCGCCAAACGTACAGCCCGCATCGGCCAAGGCCAATAGCGAATCCAGCGCAGGTGGCGGCGCGGCCACTACGTAGGCATTGGTGTGGGTACAGCCCGCCGCATCGCGCAGGGTTAGGGTGTAGGAGTTTGGCAACAAATCATTAAAAGTGCCATTGGCTTGCCAAGCACCTCCATTTAATTGATATTCAACAGGTTGGGTGCCGGAGACGGCTATGGTGCTGAGGCTGCCTCCAAAAATACAGCCTGCATTGACGAGCGAAAGGAGCGAATCCAGAGTGGGCGGCGGTGCGGCCACCGAACAGTGGCTGGTGTCAGTGCAGCCCGCTGCGTCGCGCAAGGTTAGGGCGTATAAACCGGGCAACAAATCGGCAAAAGTGCCACTGGTTTGCCAAGGGCCATTATTCAATTGATATTCAAAGGGTGGAAGGCCGGAAACGGCTACGGTACTGATGCTGCCGCCAAAACTACACCCTGCGGGGACGAGCGAAAGAAGCGAATCCTGTGCGAGGGAGGGCGCGGCCACCGAATAGTTGCTGGTGTGGGTGCAGCCCGCCGCGTCGCGCAGCACTACGGCATACTGTCCGGGCAACAAGTCGGCGAAAATGCCACTGGATTGCCATGTGCCGCCATTTAATTGATATTCAAAGGGCTGGGTGCCACCAACAGCGGCAGTGACGATACTCCCGCCAAAAGTACAGCCCGTATGGACGAGCGAAAGTAGCGAATCCAGTGCGGGTGGGGGCGAGGCCATTGTGTAGCTGCTGGTGTAAATGCAGCCCGCCGCATCGCGCAGGGTGATGGTGTATTGCCCGGGCGGCAAATCATTAAAAATGCCCTTGGATTGCCAACTGCCGCCATTCAATTGATATTCAAAGGGTTGGGTGCCGGAAACGGCCACAGTGCTGATGCTGCCGCCAAAGGTACAGCCTGCGGGGACGAGCGAAAGCAGCGAGTCCAGCACGGGCGGCGGCATAGCTACGACATAAGTGCTGGTGTGGGTACAGCCGACTGCGTCGCGCAGGGTAATGGCGTATGCACCGGGCGGCAAATCGGAGAATACGCCATTTGCTTGCCAAGGGCCGCCATTCAATTGATATTCAAAGGGCTGGGTGCCAGCAACGGCCACGGTGGCGATGCTGCCGCCAAAGGTGCAGCCCGCAGGGACCAAAGTAAGCAATGAGTCGAACACGGGTGGCGGTGCCGCAGCGGGATAAATGCTGGTGTGGGTACAGCCCGCTGCGTCGCGCAACGTGATGGTGTAGTCGCCGGGCGGCAAATCGTTGAAATGCCCGTTCGCTTGCCACAGACCACCATTTAATTGATATTCAA
>JAYUXG010000682.1:0-2639 GCA_043753125.1 Saprospirales bacterium
GAACCTCTGCGGGCAGCTCACGCTGCACCAGTCCGCTTCGGTACTGCGCCAATCGGCACAAGTGCTCACGCCTGATACTGGCCTGATGCACATCGCTGCGGCACTGGGCAAACCCATCGTGTCGGTGTGGGGCAATACCACGCCGCGCTTCGGGATGTACCCGTGGTACCCAACCGGGCTGGCTCGAAATACGTCAATAGAGGTGTTGGGCTTGCCCTGCCGCCCTTGTTCCAAGATCGGGTATGCTACCTGCCCACGCGGACACTTTCGGTGTATGCGGGAGCAGTCGGAAGCGCAAATTTGGGCTGCCTTGCAAAATGCCAATGGCGAAAAATGACCGCGATCTTCCAAAAAACGGTTTTTAACAAATATCGGTCCGTAGATACGGGTTGAAATTACAATTTTGCGCTACTTTTCGCCGAGTAAACGGCAAAGAGGGACATCTACTCCCTTTCCGATGAAAAAATCGGGTTGTTGCTACGCTTCATTTGCCCTTTTAATTAATCAGCCACCTAAAGGAAAACCGTTTTTCCAAAACAGATTGAATATGCACGTTAGACTACTACTCGTTTTTTTCGCCGCATTCCTGACCTTGGGCAGCCTAGCCGCGCAGGATATCCACTTTACCCAGTACAATATGTCGCCCATGACCCTCAATCCCGGCAACATCGGGCGTTTTGAGGGCACGGTGCGGATCGGCGGTATTTATCGCGGCCAATGGGCCAGTGTGATCGGCAGCGGAAGCCAATATAAAACGCCCTCTTTTTGGGCCGATGCGCCCATCGTGCGCGGTTTTCGTAAACAAGACTGGCTGGGGGTCGGTCTGGTGTTTATCAATGACAAAGCGGGGATTGCCGGATTGAAGACCTCCGGGGCCAAACTGGGAGCCACTTACCACCTCGCCGTGAACAAGGCCGGCACCACGGCTATTTCGCTGGGCGTACAGTACGGAAAAATGGGGCGCAATATCAACCGGGATGAACTGCGCTATACCGACGGCTTGCTGGCGAGCATGGGCGGCGACTACAACAAGAGCTTGAGCATGGACTACGACCTGACGGCACAGGACAACATCAGCTATACCGACATCGATGCCGGGGTGGTCCTGTCTTCCCGTCTGAACAAAACGATGGATTTCAACGTAGGTTTCGCGATGTTCCACCTCAATGAGCCGGACTTTGGGTTGATATCCCCCAGCGGGGGAGGCCCTACCCCTAGTGGGGGCACTGGGACTGGCACCAATCTGGTGCGCCGGGCTGTGTTCCACGGCCAGTTCAATGCGGCGTTGACCGACCGCTTCAATTTCAGCCCAACTTTCCTGTACCAAACCATCAGCGGGGCTGACGAAATAGCCGTCCAGGTGATGGGGGGCTACCTGTTCGACCAGGAACGTGACATTACCCTAAACTTTGGTCTGGGCTACCGTTTAGGCGACGCCATCCAGGCTTTGATCGGTGCAAAATACAAAGACCTCCGCCTGGGCCTGGCTTACGACATCAATACTTCCGACCTGAACTCGGCCAGCAACTACCGCGGTGGCTTTGAGCTGGCAGCCAATTATATTGTCAAAATATACAAGGCGCCGATGACGAAGACCAAGATTTTGTGTCCCCGGTTTTAATTTTGTTATGTCGGGCGAAGCCGAGACAATGAAAACACCCGGATGTCTTGGCTTCGCTCGATATGACAAAACCCGTTCAAAACCACTTTGCGTTGACTGTACATAAATGATGAAGTTAGTTATTTTTCTGCTTACATTTTCCACTTCACTTATAGGGCAAAGCCTGAATAAGTATAAGTTTAATATTGGTGGCCATTATTTAGCAACAACAGACTATTCCATTCAAAAACCAGATGGGGAAAACTCTTTTAAATCCTTGATTTTAGGAGGTTCTCCCTCTTTTGAAGTCCAAGTAAATTTCCCTTTTTCAAAACTATTTCAGTTGGAGACGGGATACCGTTACAAAGAACATTGGATAGCTTACAAAATCCCAGGCCTTATATCCCCTGCCGCCACTTGGATAGAAACCACGCATTCTATCCCTTTAAGAGTTGGTGCTGTATCTACGCTTGGACGCTCCCGATTGCTCCGCAGATTCTCTTTTGGGCTTGGCGGTGGCGTTTTGCTAGATATTATGCAACGATCAGACGGACTTCCGCTAATAAGTGGGGGTCAATTTCAGACCAGTACTTCATCTGGAGCTTATTTAGTGACAAGTGATTATAATTCCAATGAAGTAAATCAGGTAAAAGCAGCAGTATCTTTCAATGGCCAGGGTCAATTATCTTATAAGATATTTAAATTTATCCATATTAGTATAGGCTATGGTTATACCCAGGGAACCAGAACGCTGGCCAAAGGGTATTACATTATTCAAACACCAACGAGCATTACAAAAGGTTCGATGACTACAAAAGGAACCTATAAGTACACTATGTTAGGTCTACAGTTTCTCTTCTAACTCTACTTCATCCGAATAGATGGCTTTGGCACGTCTGAAGAGGAGCAAAACAATAGCCTTTACCATCCGTTATTAGTCTATTGCCATTTAAAATCCGTGTTTGTCAATCATGATTGAATCCTAATTTTTCGCACATACACATGAAAAAGTTTTTTTTCCTAACCGTTCTGGTGGGCT
>JAYUXG010000683.1:0-6502 GCA_043753125.1 Saprospirales bacterium
AAGTTGCTAAAAAAAATTAAATATTTGTTGGATTTTGATCGCTTTACCTTACTTTCCTCAGTAATCACCACTCGCATGAACAAAATAATACATCGCTCTATACTTGTTTTAGTGCTGATAATATCTTATTCTTGGTCGACAGCAGCACAAAAATCGGTGGCTCGACAATGGAATGAAGTTCTTTTGCAGGGTATCCGCCAGGATTTCGCCCGCCCGCCCGTCCACGCTCGCAACCTCTTCCACCTTTCCGTGGCCTTGTACGATGCTTGGGCGGCGTACGATAGCGTGGCCAGCCCCTACTTGTTGGGCAAAACGGTTGGCACGTTTACCTGTCCATTCACCGGGGTTCCAACACCGGCAAACGTGCGGGCCGCCCAAGAGGAAGCCATGAGCTACGCGGCCTACCGGATCATTGTGTGGCGTTTTGCTAACTCGCCCAATGCCTTCAGTACTGTTGCCAATGCGCGCAACCTGATGACCATATTGGGCTACGATTACAACAACTTGGCCGTTGACTATCAATCCGGCTCGGCAGCGGCCTTGGGTAACTATATCGGCCAATGCGTGCTGCAAATGGGGCAGCAGGACGCTTCCAATGAGTTGAACAACTATGCCATTCAATTTTACCAGCCCGTCAATCCGCCGCTGGTAATGGCCAACCCCGGCAATCCCAGCGTGGTCGATCCAAACCGCTGGCAGCCCCTGTTGTTGGCGACCGCAATTGACCAGAACGGCAATCCCATTCCGTCTATCCAGAAATTTCAAAGCCCGGAATGGGGCAAGGTCACGCCTTTTGCCCTGACCAGCTTTGACCGGACCAACTATGAGCGCGGTGGCGTACAATACCCAGTATACCATGATCCAGGGCCGTTGCCGCTGTTGGATACCACTGCCTCCACTTTCGAGTCGGAAGAATACAAGTGGAACTATCTGCTGGTCATGAATTGGTCGGCTCACCATGACCCCGAGGATGGCGTAATGTGGGACATTTCGCCCGCGTCGTTCGGTAACAATCAGTGGTATCCGCACGATCTGGCGAGCATGCACGACTTTTATAATTTTGAGGATGGTGGCGACCCTGGCATTGGACGAACCATCAACCCGCGTACCGGGCAACCTTATACGCCGCAAATAGTGCCGCGTGGCGACTACACGCGGGTGATAGCGCAGTTTTGGGCCGATGGCCCCAATTCCGAGACGCCGCCGGGCCACTGGTTTGCCATCATGAACTACGTCACTGACCAACCCGGTTTTGTGCGGAAATTCAACGGCCACGGGTCCATACTGGACAATCTCGAATGGGATGTGAAAGCCTATTTTACCTTAGGCGGTGCCATGCACGACGCCGCCATTTCGTGCTGGGGCATCAAAGGCTGGTACGATGGCACCCGGCCCGTGGCCGCCCTGCGTTACATGGCGGACAAGGGGCAAAGTTCGGACCCTGCCTTGCCGCACTACCACCCGGCAGGCGTGCCATTGAGTTCAGGTTCGGTCGAACTGGTAGCGGCTGGCGACCCATTGGCCGGGCCAAACGGCGAGCACATTGGCAAGATCAAATTTTATACCTGGCGGGGACCGCTGACGGTGACCGATCCCGTCAATCAGATCGCGGGGGTAGATTGGATATTAGCCGAAAATTGGTGGCCCTACCAACGAAAAACTTTTGTGACGCCCCCCTTTGGCGGATACATTTCGGGCCACTCTACTTATTCACGGGCTTCGGCAGAAGTGCTGGCCATGCTAACGGGCGACGAGTATTTCCCCGGTGGCTTAGCCGAGTTCCCAGTGGTGGCCAACAGCACCTTTCTTGGACTGGAAAAAGGCCCTAGCGTGAATGTCACTTTGCAATACGCGACCTACCGCGATGCGTCCGACCAGACCAGTCTTTCGCGCATCTGGGGCGGCATTCACCCGCCGTTCGATGATATACCCGGTCGCCTGATCGGCATCAAGGTGGGTACGGCAGCGTTTAATCTGGCCAAAACCTACTTTTACCAGGACCAGGATGGCGACGGCTACACCAGTTTGGATGATTGCAATGATAACAATGCCACTATCTATGCCGGTGCGCCCGAGCTATGCGACGGCCTGGATAACGATTGCAATAGCCTGATGGACGATAATATTACTACTACGACTTATTATCTTGACGCTGACGGGGATGGCTATGGCGATAGCACGGTTGCGCTGGATACCTGCCTGACCAGTATTCCGGTCGGGTATGTGACCAATGGGCTGGATTGTTCCGATCAGAATGCCAGCCTGAATCCCGATGCGGTGGAACTCTGCGATGGAATAGACAACAACTGCAACGGCTTGGTGGACGATGTGACGATCACCTTTGCTTATTACGCTGATAATGATGGAGATGGCTATGGTGACGCTTCCCTTCCGTTTGATACTTGTGCGCCTACCTCACCCGCTGGTTATGTGACGAATGCCCTTGATTGCAATGATGCAGATGTGGCTGCCAACCCGAACGCGACAGAAGTTTGCGATGGGCTGGACAACAACTGCAATGGCTTGGTCGATGAGGAAGCACCCATTTTTACCTTTTATCTGGATAACGACGGTGACGGCTTTGGCACCAGCAACTTTGTGCAACAGAACTGTATCAATGTGCTACCAGCTGGATATGTGAACAATAATGCTGACTGCAATGATGGCAACGCGGCCATCAGTCCCAATGCCTTGGAAGTAATGGACAGCCTGGACAATAACTGCAATGGCGTGGTCGACGAGCCAGTATCCAGTACTACGGAAGTTGCGTTGCAGGCAAAAGTCTATCCGAATCCCGTCCGCGATATTTTGACTATCCAATTTGCCCGGGAAGGCACGTTCCTAGCCCAGCTGATCGATGCGGCGGGCAGGATGCGGCAGGAAGAAATGTTGCGGTTGGTGCAGCATACCGCTACATTGGACTACTCCGGGGTGCTGCCCGGAATGTACATTCTCCGGCTTTATGACACCACTACCGGCAAATACCTGCTGCTAAAAGTGGTGAAGGTGGAGTGAGAAGCTTCCAAACAGCCCGTAAAAAAACGGAGCGGGTACGTTTGCCCGCTCCGGTCTTATTTGACTGTTTGGAGGCTCGCAGGGTTCCAGGTAATATCTTATCTATTTGACAGGCTCTTGAAAACGGAGCGGGCGGATAGCTCGCTCTGTTTTTTTATAGGTAACGATGAAAGTGTATTTTCATTTGATTCGGTACAAATGTCGGGGCCGTCTATTATCCAAACAATACCTACTTCTAGTGGGTCTGGCCCAAGTCTACGAACACTCACCTCCATTTTCCGGTAAATACTCTTGAGACGGTGATTGACGGTAAAGTATTTGATGCCTAATGCATCGGCGATACGCTGGTGATCTTTGCCAGCCACCAGTTCGCAGAGCACTTCCCGCTCGCGTTTGTTGAGGTCGAAAAATCGGGGTACCGGAGGACCGGGGTTGCGCATGGTTCGTGCTTGGGGTTAATGGCCCACATCAGGTCGCGTATTTCTTTCTGGGTCTCGTCAATTTGCTTCCGCATTTCTACAGCAATCTCCGCTACCTCCTGCCCGGCCTGGGAGCCACTTGCAGCACCTTCTGGTACAGCAGGTCAGTCAGCAGGCGGATAAAAAAACCATTCCTTGGAGGCTGTTTAAAACAGCACTCCAAGTGCGACGATACAGCATTATTTCCTATGAAGGCCACTGAAAAGTGTGGGAATGTACTATGCGCGGCGGTAAGCAGGCCATAGCCCGCTGCTTTTCCGTCACAAAATTTGTACAACTTGCTTTCCGCTTATTCGTGTGGGGGGACTTTTATAATTTGACGTCTTCTTTACTAATCCACGTGTACTTATTATGAAAATCCACCTTCCATGCCACGTTTAATGCTTTGCGTTTACAGCATCCTATACTATACCCCTCTTTTCGCCCACCCTTCACCGACTTTTTTCCGTTATCCAATCCATCCGGACAGTAGCGGAGTAACTGCTCAAGGATTCGACACCTGTGGACACCCGGCAACTTTTGTCAAAAAATTGGGCAATGCCCAGCAGTCGGAACTGGCGTACAGTATGTGTGCCTCCGCTGACGGCAATGTGTATGTGGCCGGGCGGCAGGATAATAACCCGATGATTGCCAAAATCACGCCCGACGGGGAACCAATTTGGGTGCGCAACTTTCCCGGGAATCCCAACCAACGCATCGGGCTGGCCGAGATCATAGAGGACTCGGAGGGCAACCTCCTGATCTGTGGTACCCAGGGCGAGTCGCCTTCCAGCCGTCGGGCCTTGGCGATGCGCTATGACCCGATCATGGATAACGTGTTGTGGTTCAAGCAATACACTATTGGCCGACCCGATGCATCGGGCATTTTGGAGAAGACGCCGGGCGGCAATTTCCTCCTGCGCAGCAACCTCACCCAGTTGGTCAACGGCGTGCTGAAAACGAGGTCGGAATTGCTGGAACTTGATCGCACGACGGGCAACGTAGTGCCAACCTTGGCGGTGCGCTACGTGGGCGACTCTAACTTGCGCTTGGAGAGCATGGTGGCTCACCAGGGGAGCCTGTACGGCGTGGGTAGTTGGCAAATGGGCTTAACGCAATCCATGTTCGCCAAAATATCCATGACCAACGGGCAGCCCGAATGGGTACAAGCCACCAATCCCGACACGACGACGAGTACTCCGAATGCCTTTTCCGCCAGCGATATCGCGGCGGATGGCAATCTGCTCATCATCACCGGCAGCGGTCCAAAAAATCCGTTAGACCCTGCCGAAGGGCAATATGTTTATCTGGAGAAACGCTCCGCCGGTGGTGTTCTCCAATGGCTGAAACGCTATAATTTCTCGATGGCCCCTGAGGACGTGGTAGTGCTGCCCAACGCGTACGTTATTTTTGGATGGATATCCGGTAATCGCTGGGACATGCTCAAAACGGACAAGAATGGCAATTTGCTCGAAGCAAAAACACTGAGCACTGCCCCTACCTCGCCCATTTCCGTTTGGTACAGCAACCGGCAGAGCCAAATGCTGTATATAGGCAACGACCTTCTGATGATTGATAATGATCAAAACAACCCTTCCAACGATATTTTACTGGTCAAAACCGATCTGCATTATGACCTCGGCGATAGTTGTGCGCTCCTGCAACAGGTGCCAGTGACTGCAATCACCCTACCCGCCAAGTCCGTTTCGATCACTATACCGACGGAGCCAAGTCAGGCGATTGCTACCGATGCAATTACCACTTTCCATGCTGATGTAATGGAGGTCAATAACATTTGTATACAGTGCCTTTGTGACGGCCAGCCCGACATGGTCCTGTCCTTGCAGGAAACGAGCTGCTCCCCGGGTTCTGCCACCGGTATGTTTAACCTATGCAACGTGGGAGCAAGCACCCTTTCAGGATCGGTCATCATCGGAGTATATGATGCCAACCCACTGCTTTATCCGGCACAATTACTTCAACTGGTTACTACTGGCACTATATCTCTTTCGCCCGATTCTTGTCGTTTGGCGGTGGTTCCCTATCCAAGTGGTTTGGGATTGACAAAACTATACACTTTAGTAGGAATTGGAACAAATACAGCCAGCCAAACCCCCATTTCGCTAAACAATTTCCCCTTTCCCAATGGCTTTACCGAATGCAACTACGCCAACAACCTGGACAGCTTTGAAGTCGTACTGCCTGCTCCGCAAAAACCCGACCTCGGCCCCGACCGTTCGATTTGCCAAGGGCAAACTACTACGCTCCATGCAGGCACCGGCTATGCGGCCTATCATTGGCTAAATGGCCCCGCCTCCCAGTCTTTTACCGTAACTACCACTGGCGAGTATATAGTGGAGGTAACTGATGCTTGCGGGCGGCAACTGCGCGATACGGCGCGGGTTACGGTTTTTAGCCCATTTTTCAAACCAACACCGTCCAGTTCTATCCGGGCGACACTGTTGTGATTGAAGGCACACCTTATACCCAGTCCGGCACAGTGGCCTACACCTTTACTGCGGCCAGTGGCTGCGACTCGGTGGTCATCACCATTTTGCAGCTCGTTATTACGCACCTGGAAACACAGTGCCAGCCCAATTTGACGGTGACGCTGCCAGTCGGTGACACCACGACGATTGTGGACTATGATTCCCCGATGGCCACCACCGATTGCCCAGATGCAAGCCTGCATTTTACCCTGGTGCAAGGCTTGCCGCCCGGTGCCGCGTTCCCGGAAGGCGTGACGCAGGTTTGCTACGAAGCGGCCAATCAGTGCGGCATCCGCGATACCTGCTGCTTCCAGATCACGGTGGTCCCCCTGCCCTGTGAGGCGCAAACGCCCGCTGGTTGTAACCGCTACGAACTGCTGGGCATTCAACTCGATTCCCTTGGACAACGCCAATACCAGGTGCGTCTGGTGAACACCTGTGGACATTTCCCGCCACGGTGCCTTGTCGGTTACGCCAATACCAGGTGCGTCTGGTGAACACCTGTGCCAGCCCTTTGCAATACGCTTACCTCCAATTGCC
>JAYUXG010000684.1:0-6494 GCA_043753125.1 Saprospirales bacterium
TACCTTACGAATATGGATCGGTGTACGAACACAATGCGTTCTTCCCCGGCCGCTTAGCCGACTTGCAGCAACCCTTCGTGATGCGCGACGCCCGCGGCCAAGCCCTGTGGCTGTACCCGGTGCAGTACAACCCCATCAGCCAAGTGCTGCGCATTTATACCCACCTGACGGTGCGGGTGTACCATGCGGGCGGTAGCGGCGATAACGAACTACCGGCTGTCAAAAATCGTCACTACAGTCGCGCATTCGAACAGATTTATGAAAGGCTCTTCCTAAACTACGACCCCGGTTTCTTGGGCCGGAGCGATGCCGCACCCGAAAAAATGCTGGTGATCGCCAAAGACGAATACCTCGCCGAGCTGGAGCCGCTGATCCTTTGGAAACGCCAAATGGGCATTCACACCACCGTGGTGCCGGTTTCCGAAATTGGCTCCTCGGAGTCGTCGGCAATTTACAATGTAGTGCAGCAGCACTATGTGGAAGAAGGCATCAGCTATGTGTTGCTCGTGGGCGACGAAAACGACATTCGCCCGGAGATGCGGGCCGACGGTGGCCAGTACTCCTGCGACAACTGTTTTGGCTACATGGATAGCACCGATCACTTCCCCGAAATATTCGTGGGCCGCTTCAACGCCGCCACCCTGGCGGACTTGAAGATCATGGTCAACCGCAATTTGGAATACGAAAAAAATCCCCTCGTGGATGCCGCCCAAAACTGGTGCGGCACGGCTATGGCCTCTACCTCTGAAGAAGGAGAGGGTATTGGCGACGACAACCAGGCGGACTATGAGCAAGGCAACGAATGGAAAACAGCCCACCTGGCCGACGGGTATGAAAAAGTCTGGGAGTTCTACGACGGCAACCAGGGCGGCATTTCCCCCACCGTTGGCAATGCAACCGCCGATCAAAATGGCAACCCCACCAATACACAACTGGTGAATTTGATGAACAGCCGCGGGGTAAGCCTGTACAACTACTGTGGTCATGGCTGGGAACAGGGTCTGGTAAGCGGCAATTTCAACACCGAAGCCGTCGGCATGCTGCGCAATGCCGGACGCTATCCCATCGTGATCGCTGTGGCCTGTTGCGCTGGCAATTTTACCAACAACGATGGTGGCGATTGCCTGGGCGAGGCGTTGCAGCGGGCGGGCGATGCGGCTTCCGGCGAAGCACGGGGCGGCATTGCGGGCTTCTTTTCCAGCGATTATCAAAGCTGGGCACCGCCCATGGAAGGGCAAGATGGCATGAATCAATACCTGATCGATGCCGACGGTGTGGCTTTAACGCCCAGCATCGGCCCTATGCTGGCCATAGGCAATGCCAAAATGATCGCGGCCTATGCCGAGGGCGGCGAACTCATGGCCGACTTCTGGAATATGTTTGCGGACCCGACGACTATACCGCGTACCCGGTTGCCGCAGGTGTTGTTGGCCAACCACGTGCCCGCTACGTTCATTGGCACCGGCAGCCTCACGGTGAGCAGCATCGTGGAAGGTGCACTGGTCAGTCTGTATTGGCAGGAACAAACATTGGCGGTCGCGACCGTATCCGGAGGGGTGGCCAGCCTCAATTTTCCACCGCTGGACAATGTGGGCAACATAACCGTGACGGTGACGCAGTTCAATTATATGCCTTATCAGGGCAACATTACCGTCACCCCTGCCTCTGGCCCTTTTGTTGTAAATCAATCGGTTGTGCTCGATGATGCTGTGCTGGGCAACAGCAACCAACAAGCCGACTTTGGGGAGACAGTCGCTTTTAATGTGACGCTGGCCAACGTTGGACTGGCACTGGCCACCGCAGCAACGGCGACCCTCAGCACCCCTGATGCCAACGTGACCATCAGCGACGACAGCGAGGTCTTCGGCGATATTGCCCAAAATGAGGCCGTGGCCAAAACCGCCGCTTTTGCCTTTACCGTGTCGGGCGACATTGTGGATGGACACGTGGTGAATTTCAACCTGCACCTCGCCTACAGCAACGGCCAGACATTTGAGACCGTGATTCCGGTGAAATTGCGGGCACCGCTGCTCAAAACCACGACCTATAAAATGAACGACGCCTCTGGCGGCAACGGCAACAAACGCCTCGAGAGCGGTGAGACAGCGACCATCCTGATCAAAAACCTAAACGTGGGCCATAGTCAAAGTCCCATCGCCACCGGAATACTTACTACCGATTCTCCGTGGCTGACCGTAAGCGAGGCCGTGGTGCTGGGCAACCTCAACGCTCTTACCGGTACCGCCGACGCGACCTTCACGATCAGCGTGGCACCTGATGCGCCACCTTCGACGCTGGCCAATTTCCAATACAAAGTACAGGCTGGTTTCTATGGGACCGAACAGGATTTTGGGCCGCTGACCATCAACGCGATTTTGGAAACGTTTGAGAGCCACACCTTTACAGCTTACCCTTGGGCTTTTGACGGCAATAAACCCTGGGCCATCACCTCGCCCGTTGCTTACACGGGAGCTTACAGTTCGCGTTCCGGCTCGATTTTTAATAATCAGCGATCGATCATGCACCTTACGCTCAACATCCTGACCGACGGCACTATTGGTTTTGCCCGCCGTGTCAGTTCCGAAGCGGACTATGACTTTCTGCGCTTTTTGGTGGACGATGTAGAAGTAGACAGGTGGAGCGGGGAGGTCGCTTGGGGAGAAGTGTCTTACTCAGTGCCAGCGGGCATTCACAAGTTCAGCTGGATTTATGAAAAAGACGAGGTCAGTATGCAAGGCTCCGACCGTGCCTGGGTAGACGATATTTTACTGCCGCCCTACCAAGTAGTGGTGGCTACCCATACGCCAGTATTGGCCGCCCTGCGCCTGGAAGTCAACCCCAATCCTACCAGTGGCCACAGCTGGCTAAGGCTACAACTGCCGGTGGAACAGTCCCTTAGCGTGGTCCTGTTTGATTGCCTGGGCCGCCGTATCCAGACCTTGCAGCCAGCCAACCGCCAACCCGCTGGTGACTGGACCTTGCCTTTGGATTTATCCGGTCTGCCTGCGGGTGTTTATCTGGTACAAGTGAGTACGGGCACGGAGGTGCGGACGGTAAAGGTGGTGAAGGAATAAAACAGCCTCTTTTTCGTTTTTATAAATCGCAAATGAACTTCGGCAGCAAACCCTCCGCTGTCACATCAGATTTTTGAAACAACACCATAGCTCAACGCAGCGTCCACCGCAGCCCCAGCAGTACTCGTTGCCGCTGGATCGGCGCGTAGTTGTAAGCCGGATCAAAAGTATGCCCATGTGGATTGTCTACATCCACGTTTTTGTTGAAAGGATCGAAAGCTCGCAAAATGACTTCCTCGCGGGGATAGAAGCCAAACAGATTTTTTATGCCTGCATAGACCTCTATAGTCTTCAACGCTTGAGAAGTTTTGCCGGGAGACCAGGTTACCTGCAAGTTATGAATGGCAAACCAAGGCGACTGCTCCGGGCGCGGGTCGTTGGGCAGCACCGGCAAGTGCATCGGGCCGTTCCCGTTGCCCGTATAGTCAATGGTGAGGCCCCAGGCCATGATCGGGTAAGTTATCGTCCAGGTGCCCGAAAAAGGCGGGGCGAAAAGTTGTGGTAAGCGGTGGCCTTTCTCGCGGCGATACACGTTCATGGCTGTTGCCCCGGCAATGATTTTCAGACCATTGAGAAAATTAAAATCCAGATTGACTGTCGCCCCGGACGATACAGCGTGACCATCCAGGTTTTTATAAATGATCTTGCTGGGGTCGGTGTTGTAGTCCGGCAGGATTTGATTTGTGAAATAAGTGTAAAACAGCGACGCATCCAGGGCGATAAAACCGGCCCGGCGCGGATAAAACTTACAGACATAGTTCACGTTGCCGTTCCAGGAACGTTCCGGCAACAGGTTTTCGGCAGTCACGACTTCCCGTGCGCCGGTGAGTGCCGCGTGGTCTTCCGTGAACACGTTCGCCACCCGGTAGCCCGATCCGGTAGTGACGCGCAGGATATTCTGCGCGTTGAAGGACAATTTGTAACTCAGACGTGGCGTGAAAATGTTGCCGTGCACCGAATTATAATCGTAGCGCAGACCGGCCAGCAGAATGCTACGCGCATTTAGAGCGATTTCGTCCTGCACAAAAATACCGGGCAGCCAAACGTGCGAGGGCAGGTTGCCGGAGGCATCAGGGGCTGCCGTGGCAGGTGTATTATCGTCGTAGCGGGTGTAGCGCAGGGCAGTACCGACCAGCAGGTCCTGTTTCTGGCCGGGGGTCAGGCGGGTAGTAAGTTGGGCAAAACCAACTCGCTGGTTGGCCAGCAGCACCGTCGTGCCGTAGACCGAGTTTTGGTCATGCACATTGTAGGAGTAGTCCAGCGTGACCGGGTGGCGAAACGGCAGGGGCTGTCGTCCCAATAACTCAAAACGATTGGTGTACACGCTCTCGCCGTACACGCTGTCCGTGCCGCGCCAGCGCGGTTCCCAGTTCAGTTGGCCACCCCAGCGGTTTTCGTACACGTAGCGCAGGGCGAGGGAGGACTGCCGTTCGCGCCGTCCGGTAAAGCCCCACTTGTTGAACACCGAGACCCGATCTTGCTGCGGAATATCGGTGAAATAATCATTGTTGATGTCCAGTAATTGGTTGAAACGGAAATAGTTGGCCCCTATCAATGTGCTAACCCGGCTCTTAGCGGTCGAAAAAGCCAGGTCCACGTTTGTTTCGCCAATCGAAGTGCCGAAGCCATCCACGAAAAAGCGCGGCGCGGTCAGTGGGCTTTTGGTGATGATATTGATCAACCCGCCGACCGCCTCCGAACCGTACAGCGTAGAGGCGGGGCCTTTCACCACTTCGATACGTTCCACAATGCCGTTTGGAATACCACTCAATCCATACACTGTGGCCAGCCCGCTCACGATCGGCATACCATCGATGGTAATCATGGTGTAGGGGCCTTCCATCCCGTTGATGTGGATGTCGCCGGTGTTGCAGACGTTGCAGTTCAATTGCGGACGTACGCCGTTGATCATACCAACCGCTTCAAAAAAACTGGGCGAGGCACTTTTCTGAAAAAAGCGCGGCGTATACACCTCTACTGGAATCGGTGAAACCTCCTTCATCACCTCTTTCATAGTACCAGTGACCACCACCCCGGAAAGCAAATTGTCTGCGGGTTCGAGCAGGATGAGTAGTTCTTTTTGGGCAGTGGACACTTGGTTGGCCCAGGTTCGATACCCAACGCAAGTGACCGTCAGCGTGACTTCAGGAATCGGGAGGACCAAAGTAAAATGACCAGTTGTATCGGTCAAGGTGCCTGTCTTTTGTCCAGCAGTGGTAGTGGACATGGTGGCAGCCACGATTGGCTCGCGGGTAAGGGCATCCAATATCCGGCCAGTAATTTGGGTGGTCTGTTGGGCAAAAAGACAGCAGGTAAAGCTGGCTAACAGCATAATAGTCAATAGTTTTCTCATAATTTACTAGCCTTTGGTCGTTAAAAATACTTATCGTTGACATAAATTTTTGCCAACCGTAATTTGAGACAAAGGTAGTTTAATAATGTTTTTAGATTAGCCTAAAAATTTATTTTGAATAAAAATTCACTGAACAGATTGGAGCCTGTCCGATAAGTTGATGTACTGCCGGGTTCAGCCGCTAATACCTAATGCATGCGGTGTCTATAAACCCGGCAGTTGCTTCTGCGGCGATTGAATCTGCCTGTACACTTAGGCTTTGCCCAGCGGCACCAGCACCTTCAAACTCAAGTTCCGACCCATATTGAACACACCCAAACGGCCGGTCGCCAGATTCTCCGGTGCATATTTCAGACGGCTAAGGTGCGACTGGTAGGCGGTATCGAGCAGGTTGTCAGCAATAACGAAGACCTTGCACACCTGCCGACCCTTGACGCCGGTAATCTGGCCGCCAAAGCCCGCGTTCAGCAAAAAATAGCCGGGCGTTTTGGTCTCTGTGCCAAAGGCGGAGTAATAATGGTTTTGATCGAACGTATAGGCCGCCTCCATGAACAAGAAGCCGTCCACCAAATGCTTGCCCACTTTTTTGAAGTCGCCGCGCAACTCCGAGCGTAGGCGTGCCGCTGGAATAAAAGGCAGGTAACGGCTGCTGTCCGGCTGATTTTGCTGAATGCCTTTTACCCACGAGAATGAGTTTTCAAAATGCAGCCAGTCCAGTGGGTGCGGATGCAGATCGAACGTGATTTCGCCACCGGCGAGGTAGGCGTTGCCCTGTACAAATTGAAAAGTCGGCACCGGCTCGGCAAGGTCCACGATGCTGTCACCACCGAAGACGCTGTTCAATTTCTCGGCAAAAATATAGTGGTCGATGCGGTTGTAAAACAGGCTGAACTCGGTAGTCAGATGGCGACTGTTGAAGAATAGGCCGAGATCGGTTTGCAGACTGTATTCAGGCCGGAGGCGACTGTCACCGATTTCGTAGCGCAGGGTGCCTTCATGGCGTCCGTTGGAGCCGGATTCGGCGATGTTGGGCGCACGAAAGCCCCGCGCCACGTTGAGTTTGGCCG
>JAYUXG010000685.1:0-6494 GCA_043753125.1 Saprospirales bacterium
AGGCAAAGGGCAAATTGCCTGTTACTTCCCAGCTTTCGCCGTAAACTCGTACTTCAGACCCCAGTATTCTTTCAGCACCATTTTCACGGAACCTACTGACACGGGAGATTCGATCAGCAACGGGATGCGGTTCTGGTCGTCAGACACCCATACCGCCATCCCTTCGCCTTCTTTGAACACGTTGCCCGCGATCACGTCCGGCTCGAATTTGAGGGTGTTGTAACGGCCCATATTGTACACTTTCTTCCGTTCCTTGCCCCTGTAACGCATTTTTAGCGGGAATTCTTCTTTGTCCATAAACACCTTGAAAGGCACACTGAACCCAACCTGTTGCGCGGCAAAGTCTATGTTGCGGAGGTTGTATAGGCTGGACAATACGTCCTGTACACAGCCCGTCACGCTGTGTTCGGTCTTTGTTTCGGCGGCACCGCGCTTGTCGGACCGATAAACCGTCATCTTGCGGCCACCTTGGTTGAAGGCTATTTTTTCAAAAATATGGTACTTGCCCTCGTTGACACTCCGCTCGGAGTAGTTGGGCAACAAGGTGTTTTTATCCACCCAGGAATCATATTCGTCCTTGACCGTAAAAAACCACTCGTAGGAGTCGTAGGTCTCGCCCCGCGCCTGATAGTGGTATTGGTTGCCCTCCTCAAAAGCCTGAAAACTCACTTCCCCGGCGGCAATCCACACAAAATTCCAGTTGTAGTAGATTTTGTAGGTCATTTTTTCCCCGTGCTGAAAAGTCGTATTGCTGCTTGCGCACGGGTCATACTGCCAGTCAGACGCAGCAGTGGCGAGCGCAGGCGCGGACCCAGGCCCAAACTCGCCAAGCGTGGAGAAAGTCATCAAGCCCAAGCCCAAGGAAAGAGACAAATATTTACTCGTTTTCATAACCCAATGTTTTGGGAATATTGACGTAGAACAGCGAAAAAGTACCAACTAACGCGGGCAAAATCAGGTTTATTATCCATAGCGTGAAGGTAGCCGCCAAGGCACTGACCTCATTGGCACCAAATTGCGACCAGACGAATAGGGCAATGTTTCCGCGCAACAGCAGCCCCATGATCGCCGGGAGCGGCACGATAGTCTGAACCAGGAAAATAGTGCTAATGCCTGCGTACCCGGCCAGCAGACCCGCCGGAATCCCGAAAAAACGGAGCAGGAAAAAATATTGCGTGGCAAAAATAGCGTATCGCAAGGTGGCCAGGCCAAAGATGCGCCACAGGTCGCGTTGGCGAAAGGTTTGTAAAATATATACGTCGCGCACAAACGGTTTGAGTCGCTGCAATAGCGGAACACGGCGGGCCCAGGGCAGCAGTCGCTGGATCTGGAAATAGCCGACCAGCAGCAGCGGCAGGGCTACCCCGGCCACCAGCGAACCGTAACGCAACATGGTGGGCGGTAGGGTCAGCTGCTGCCCCAAGAAAATCAATGCCCCGATCACGCCCGCCAGCACAGCGACCAGGTACTGTGCCCAACTCCCCACCACGTTGATCATGACCGCCTTCCAGCGATGCTCAGGCTGCACGTACAGCAGCCGCCCGCCATACTCGCCCAGTTGGTGCGGGGTAAACATCGTAAAACTAATGCCCGCAAAAACCCCGCGCAAACCCTGCCAAAGCGTAAGGGACTGGTAATGTTGTATATATGGTTGCCATTTTAACGTCTCCACCACCCAATTGATCGGCATAAGCACGATGGCCAGCGGCAGCCACCACCAGTCGGCACGGCTACATTGTTGGGTAAACTCTCCCCACAGAGCCAGCAAGTTGTTCCTGCCACGCAGTTCCAAATACAGGCCCCCCAGTAGCAGGATGGCCACCGTTGCCTTCAAAAAAATACCGAACCACCGTTGTTTGAACAGCCTTCGGCAAAAAGCGAACCATTGGGAATTAAAAACAGACATCAATAAAACAGCTTTTACTGCACCAACGTGCCGATTGCAGCTTGCAGCCCATCCAAAAAGAAAAGCGGGCAATTCCCAAAAAGGAAATTGCCCGCGCAAGGTTCAGGAAAAACTTTCGATTTAAAAACCGGTTGCCTTATTGCCTTTCATCTTCATGTTCGTTTTGGATTTGCCGGCTTCTTTGCCTTCCGGACGAGCCATGTCTGTCTCACCCTTGGCGACGCGGAATTCCACGCGACGGTTCATCATGTTGGCACCTTCTACCGGAATCAGGGACTTGTCTTCGCCGACCCAGTTCAGGACGACGCGATCCTTGGTGACACCGTACTGAGCGACCAAGAAATCAATGGCAGCCTTGGCGCGGTTGTATGATAGTACGTTGTTGTAGGCTTCCGAAGCACGCTTGTCGGTGTGACCAATGGCCACCACTTTCAGGCTGGGGTTTTGCATTAGCACCGTGCCGATCTGGTACAGTTTCTCATATTCGCTGTACTCGATGTCGTAGCGGTTATCCTTAAAGGTCACCATCGGCAGGAACCACTGGCCACCTGGCTCTGGGAACTTGATGGCGGCGATCTTGGCGTCCACGATGCGATTTACGTCATCTTCAGAGATAGGCTTTGGCACACTGGCTACCCCTTGTGCATTCACCGAAAAACCGGGCGGCGAATACGGCTCTTTGTCCATATAATCAGCCACTTTGTCACCATCGCTATCCAGCGTCATACCTTTGGAATCCACGCGGGCACCAGCCTGACTGTTGTCTTCCACGTCGATGTCGTCAATAATGCCATCGGCATCCGTATCGGTCGGGTTGTAGATCGGGCGGGCTTCCAGGGCAGTGATCGCGTCGGATACCTGGCTCAACGGGTTCACCCAATAGAGAGGCTCTGTGCGGGCCATACCATTTTTGGTGGCACCACCCAAGTTGAAATTGAGCGACAAGTGTGGGTAGTGCAACACATCGCGGAAGTTGGGCAGGTTGTCGTTTCTGACCTGGTCGCTGTCGAGCAGATCGGAATTTTCTCCAAAAACGGTGGTCACCGTGTGTTCAATGCCAATATTGAACTTTTTGTTGACCCGGAAAGCCAGGCCCAAACCTACTTCTACGTGGGCATTGGTGGTGGAGGCCAGGCTGCCACCATTCGCGCCACTGCTCTGCACAATGTTGCGATAGTCGGTCTTGTAGCTGTTCACGCCCAGACCAAAGAAACCGTTCAACAGGATTTTGCGGTTGGGCTTGTCAAAACGAAAGTTGTTGAGTGCTGCCACCAGTTGTGCGCTGCCGGAAATCCAATTGTTGTCGGAAGTACGATTGCCGCTGGTGGAAGTTTCTTCGTTTTTCAATTGGGCATACAAGCCGACCAGCCGGACGGAAAATATGTGGTCGAAGGCTTTGCGGATATGAATACCACCGCCAAAGCCCGGAAACTTGGCGTCGACGTCACCGAGTACGAAAGGTACACCGGCATGAATGCCCAACTCCCACTGATCCTTCGCCGTAAAAGAACGATAGGGGGCAGACATAGCTGCATCCTGCGCCACAGCGGCAAAGGATACCAGCACGAAAAGAACGGAGAATACTAATTGTCGAACCGTCATAAGGTCACTGAATTTTTTTTAATGAATGAATGTTAACAGTTTGTGTTAAATGGCTTAAAACTTCCAATTTTCTACACTTTTAGGAATCTCCTGTGGCGTAGAAGTGGCAGTTCGTGGCGTGGAATTCTCAACCTGGGTTCAAATCCCCAACTTTTTAAGGGCCAAATATAGGGCGTTGGACGAGACTTTATTTGGCGAAGGGTTTATTTTTAACACTTCTTCCAATGCACGTCGGATTGTGTCGGAAATATCGTGGAATATGGCCTTATCTGTCATTAATATGTCTGGCTGCATCAGGTAAGCAAAAACTCGTGCCATCCCACAGTTGGCAATAAAATCTGGTATGACCGCAGTGTGCTCGTCGGCAAAACGGGCGGTAGGGCCAAAGAAAATCTCGTCATCCACAAACGGAACATTGGCACCGCAGGCCATTACTTCGATGCCCCCAGCGAGCAGCGCATCCACTTGTGACCGGGTTACGATCTTGGAAGCGGCCCCCGGAATAAAAATATCGGCTCCCAAGTGCCAGATTTGCTCGTTCACCTCCGCAAATGGCCGCATACCCGCCACCGCAAGTTGGTTGCCGTCTTTGGTGCCGAATAAGGCTTTTATGGCTGCCAAATCAAGTCCCGCCGGTGCCAGCAGACCACCAGCACGATCAATGATGCCAATGATCTTCACACCTTCTTTGGCCAGGTAGCAGGCAGCGGCGGAGGCCACATTGCCCCAGCCCTGAATGATGGCGGTCTTTCCAGCGGGCGAGGTGCCATGATACAATTGGTAGAAATGACGCACCGATTCGGCCACCCCGTAGCCAGTAATTAAGTCGGCCACGGCGTATTTGTGCTGGCTGTCCTCGGGTACGTACTCCGGGTCTTCTACAATCTTGGTGCAGCCATAACGCAACTGGCCGATGATGTTGATCTGCTGGCCCTCGTTGGGTTTAAGGTGGCCCTTGACGATGCCCTCCTGGGGATGCCACAGCCCTAAGTCCTCGGTGATTGGCACCACATCCTTCAGTTCATCCACGTTTAAGTCGCCGCCAGTGCCGTAGTAATGTTTCAGCAAGGGCAATGCGGCTTGGTACCAGCGTTGCAACACTTCCAGCCGCTGGGGATGGGCCGGGTCGAAATTAATACCGCTCTTGGCACCGCCGATGTCCGGGCCACAGACGCTGAACTTGATCTCCATGACCTTGGCCAATGAGATTACTTCGTTGAGGGTGAGACCTTTGCGCATCCGGGTGCCGCCGCCCGCCGCCCCGCCGCGCAGCGAATTGATGACGATCCAGCCCTCGGCCTCGGTCTCGGCATCGTGCCACTCAAATACTATTTCGGGCTTTTTCTCTTTGTACTTCCGCAGGAGTTCTTCCATGTCGAGCGATGTGCTAAAGTGCCAGTTTCAAATAGACCGTTTTCAAAAGCGGCGCAAAAGTATTCCAGTATTCCTGATGTTGCCGGAAACGGCGAAATTGATTTGCCGGTTTTTCAAAATCCAGCCCTCACAGCCTACTACCTTGCCGACCTAAATGATGGACCACTACGTCTATGGAGTAGCGGTCGCATGGAATACCTTAAAATATATGTTGCAAAACTGGCTCAAGCCCCTTCCCGCCACCCTGACCAAAATGTTGGAAGCCCTGCCTGCTGCGGCCCTCGGCCAACAGCTGCTGGTGTACCAAGCTCAAATGCCTGACCTGAAAAAAGTGCGGGTGGCAATAATAGGGTTGGATGAAAAAAACGCGCAGCCGATCCGCGAGCAGCTGTACCGTATGGCCTGGCATTTCCCCAAAAATGCGGTCGTTGACTTGGGCAATCTGCGCAAAGCGGAGCCGGGGCTACTGCTGCCCGTGGTGTTCGAGCTGCTGTCCGGCAAGGTGCTGCCAATTCTGATCGGCGGTCCGGACGACTTGGCGCGCGCCCAATTCATGGCTTATCAGGAAGCAAAAGCAATGGCCAACCTGGCCGTGGTACACGAGACGCTGTCGCTCGCCGATCCCAAAAAAGGCTATGCGACGTTGCTGGAGCCGCGCCATCCACTGCTGTTCCATTTTGCCCTTATTGGTTACCAAATCCACCAAACCCCGGCGGCTACCTTGGAATTTTTGGCCAACAACAATTTCGACCACGTCCGCTTGGGCCGTTCGCGGGCGGCCTTGGAGGAGACCGAACCCGTGGTGCGCGATGCCGATGCGCTGGCCTTTCACTTGGGCGCACTCAAGCAAAGCGAGGCACCGGGCGTGGCCCGGCCCTCTCCGTCGGGCCTTTTTGCCGAAGAGGCTTGCCAGATATGTCGTTACGCTGGTTGGAGCGACAAGCTCACCTCCTTTGGGGTGTACGGCTACCAGCGCGAAGCCGACCAAGGCGACCACACGGCACAGGTGGTGGCGCAAATGGTGTGGTACTTTCTGGAAGGATTCTTCAGCCGCAAAAACGAGTATCCCGCTTCTACGACCGGGCTGACGGAATACATCGTACACCTGCCCCAATTGAGCCATCACCTGACCTTTTGGAAAAGCACCAAGAGCGGTCGTTGGTGGATGCAGGTACCAGTAGCCAACAAGCGCAAGCACGACCGCCACCGGCTGGTACCCTGCTCTTATCAGGATTATCAGGCGGCTTGCCGGGAGGAGTTGCCGGAGCGTCTATTGATGGCCTTGCAGCGGTTTGGGTGAAAACTTTTAAAATTGCTTGTGCAATCGTAAAATGCTCTACATTAGAGTTTATGTAGGTTTGACAATTGGTTGATAATCAGGATATTGGAATGTTTTTTTTGGATACGGAAGTTGTGCAGCGCAGCGCAAGTATGCAAAACAGAATGGACAAATTTGTTTTTCCGTAGTCGGCATTCATCTTTACGATGCGGTATCGTTTCATACTACCGATAGCATGCTCTACACGGACTCTAACTTGTGAAATCAATCGGTTGTATTCTTTTTGATCGTCCGACAGTTCTTTGCCTTTTGGCTTTTTAATGGGTTGTTTTA
>JAYUXG010000686.1:0-2632 GCA_043753125.1 Saprospirales bacterium
GCAGTTGGAAAGTACGGCGGAAGGACTGGTAACTAAACTCGCGACGGGTGTAGCGGTCGTTTTCCTGGAGCTCGTTGTGCGCCTCTTTTTGCGAGGAAATAGTCGGAATTTCATTGTGCAATTCAATCTGAAAATCCGTTTTGTTCATCCCCGGTGCCGCCATCTCCACGGCAAAGCCCTCGTTGTTTTCCACGATATTCACCGCTGGAAGCGAGGTATTGGTGAAGGAATTGTTCTGGCTGCCCCAATCGAAAAAATCCCTGGTTAAGAAATCGTCGAACAGACGGGGCAGGGCAGCATGGACGGGCAAACTACTTTTGGTGAGTGGCATGATAACCTCCTTTTTAAAAGTTAGACAATTTGTTTAAGTGCGCAGAATCAAGTGTCACATTTACTGGAAGTAGACTGATAAAAACTGCAATTTTGACAGTTAACGTTTTACCTCAAATGTTCTACACTTCCACGCATTCCCCCTCCACTACCGCCACTACCCGATCCCCTCGCCGGGGCACCACGGCCACAAACCCGGTCAGGTTGCCAAAGGCAGGCAGCACCCCCGTATTTGCGCCAAACCAAAAACAGGGCAAGGTGATTTGCATCCGTCCTTTGCCGTGCAAGGCCACGCCTGGATGCAGATGACCGCAAAGCCGATAAAATCCAGGTAGTGCCGTTTCGGAAGGGGCATGGGACAGCACGAACGGGCCGTGCGTATAGTCTTCGGGCAGCAGGTCGAGGCGCAGCTCCGCGCAAAAACGCGCCGAGTAGCGGTCATGATTGCCGGGCACCAGCGCGAACCTCATGTCCGACTGAGCGTCAAGAAAAGCTTGCAGCGCCCCCCACTCGGCATTTTGGTGGCTATGGAACAGGTCGCCCAGAAAAATCACCTCGCTGGGCCGGTGCGCACTGATTATCTCCGCCAGCACTTGAAAATCGCGTTCCGACGAATCGGCGGGCAGGGCCATCCCGCTCTTGCGAAAGTGCATGGCCTTGCCGATGTGCATATCCGCCACGAGCAAGGTGCGGGTTTGCGGCAAGAACAAGGCTTTTTGCGGCAGCAACAAGACCTCTTGCTCCGCCAACTGAATCAACATGGGTACATTTTGAAGGTACGAGGGCATTCAGGCCTCGTGCCGCATACGCTGCCCATAAGTCTGGTATCCCGGCTCCATTGGTGAAGCGATGATAAACACCGTGGCACCAGTCCGCGACTCCAATTTAATGGCATCCTGTTCAGTAAGTTGCACAAAATCAAATTGTTGGGCGGTTTCGTTATTGAAAGACGTTTCCCCTTCCAGTATATAAGCAGAATAGATTTTCCCGGCTTCGGTGGGCAAAACGTGGCTGGCACCGGCATCCAGGGCGATTTGCCAAATCGCCACCCCCGGCGTGTCCATGCGAAACGGGCTGCCCGTACCGGCAATGGTTTTCACACGTACCCCGGCAGCGGTCGTATTTTCGGGCAAATCCGCAGCGCGATAGTCATCGTAACTGGCGGGCTGGGACAACGTCTTGGCCAGGTTTGGGTCGAACCAAATCTGGAACATCTCCCCGTCCTGCCCCATCCACTCCGAATGGCTAATGCCGTTACCAGCCCGGATGATCTGTACATCGCCTGCCTGCAAGGGCCGCCAAGCCTGAATCTGTGTATCGTAGTGGCGGATCTCCCCGCGCAACACGAAGGAACAAATCTCGAAGCCCTGATGCGGGTGTAGCCCAATCGTGCTATCGGTCACGGCCCTGGCGTGGGCCCAGTAAAACAGGTTGGAATAGGGTCGCACGGTGGAATGATCCCGTGGGAAGCCGATGGGTTTGTTTTCCACAATCTCGCCGCCGTTGAAGGCACCGGAACCTTGTTGTGCTTTGGGAATAATACGAATGGACATGGATATAATAAAAGTGAAGGGGTGGAGAATGTTGATTACCAGCCCATCATAAATTTATTTTGTTCAAAACCGCTTTGCGTTGACTATAAACAACGATGCTAAAGTATTTTGGTTGCTGGAAAAGGACACCTACTTCCCCCCTTCTTTCCCTACCTCTTTGATCAAATTTGGATAGTCCGTGATGATGCCGTCCACGCCCAGTTGGATCAGGCCGCGCATGGAGGCCAAATCGTTTACCGTCCAGGGAATGAGCTGGATATTGTTTGCATGGCATTTACGTACCAGTTTTTTGGACACCAATTGATAGTAAGGACTATAAATCTGGGGCATAAAACCCAGTTTTTTCAGATTGGACTCCATCCCCCATACATTTTCGATCAAGAAAGCCAAACGAATGGTGGGTGCCTGACGGTGCATGGCTTGCAAGGCCCGCACGTCAAAAGATTGTACGGTAACGTCTTTTTCGAGACCAAGGGCCTTTAATTCAGCGATGACGAGGCCCGCAAAAGCCTCCACCGGCGGGTGGCGCAGCCCGTCCCAGCCGGGCTGGCTCTTGATCTCGATGTTCCAGCGGATGGCACGCCCGGGGACCTTGGCGCGTACGGCCGCCACGACCTCTTGGAGCGTGGGTTTATAGCTGGGTTGCTTTTGCTGCTGCGGAAAACGTGGATTGCCGAGGCTGCCGCAGTCGAAAGCACGGATTTCATCCACTGTGTGCTGGTAAATCAGGTTTTTTTCGGCCTCTCGGT
>JAYUXG010000687.1:0-15238 GCA_043753125.1 Saprospirales bacterium
TCGCCGACTTCCCATTCCGTCAGGTTTTGTTGCACCCAGATTTTGCCGTTGATAATGTCGAAGTGCAACGGGCAATCGTGTACAAAGCGATTTCCTTCCCAACCGATCGTAACCACTTGATACCGATGGTTTTCTTTATCGGCAATGAGTTCGTTGCCACCATGGACATTGGCGTATTTGATTTTTGCGTACTCGTTCAGAATGGCGAGTATAGCCGCCTCGTATTTTTTTAATTTATCCATTGCTCTATGGTTTGGGTGGTTTGGTTATAAATAACGAGTTGAAATTGCTCTTCTTGCATCGTTTTTTGAATGACTGTCTCTTCAAAAAACCGGTGGAAGATACTTTCCGGGATGGCTAAGTAAAGTTTTCGTTCGGGTTGAATCAGTTTAAGCACATTCCGATAGATAATGTATTTTCCGACGGCTTCGTATAGGGCGGTTATGAATGACAAACTACCAAAGGTTTTGATTTCTATGGCGATTTTTTCCGTCCCACGTTCCGCTGCTATCAATCGTTCAGCACCGAGGTCCATTTGCACCTGTACTTTCCCTATTTTGAAGGTGAGCGGGTCGTCGGTGATCTTCCAGCCTTCCTCTTGCAGGGCTTTCTTGACATTCTCATGAAACAGATCTCTGGCCATGCTACAAAATTATGCTTTTTCTGAATTGCTTGTTAGATGATTGATTTTCAGTCTACACTAAATCTTTCAGAAATACAAACGTCTGTCCTCCGTGCACAGCTGGTCTGGCCAGCTCGCGCGCAGGCTGTGCCTGCCGTGATTATCTGGCGGATATACCCGCCCGCAAAGGCTAGCTGCTGGCTTAATTCAAATACTCCAGGTCGCTTTTTGCAGGCATGGAAGAGAGTACTTCTTTATCTTTGCTGTCATCAAAAACGTAGGAGACAGGATTGGTCTCGCTGATTTACCAAGTCAGATAATCCTCGTCACTGGCAGTGTTTTGATGTTACCATAAAAAATTAACCATCATGAAAAATTTCCGGTTAGTCATTTTTGCAATCATCGCATTGTCAGCAAGTTGTGACCAGTCATCTTCTGACAAAGCATGTACTGCCCCCAGTTGTCTGAAGGAGAAAATCAACCAGTTCAAAACCAATACCCAAAGCATCGCCCTGCTTTCGACGCGAATTAACGGCGAGTGCGTTTATTGGTTTTCCACCGAGGCTCCCTTTGCGGATGGCACGGATGAGGTGTTGAACCAAAAATGCGAGACGGTTTGCCAAATTGGCGGCATGCGACCCAACAGCTATCAATGTCTGGGCGTGAATAATATTACGGAACTTAAGTTTGACACTTTGTGGCACCGATGATGTGATTGGCCATGCTCGCACGCAAGCTTTGCCTGCCGTGATTCTTGCCGTTGTTGGCGTCCTCGCCAACAACCACGGCGGAGCTCGATGCTGTGGCAACGCAGGGTAATAATCAGCCTGTCGAAACCACAAAATCCCAATAAGTCTCCCCATCCATCAAATAGGCGGAACAATATTTATAGGCTTCCGGCGATTCGGCAAGTCGCCACTTTTCTGTGCAAGGGTTCCAAGTTCCAATGTACATACCTGACTTTTTGCCAATATACTTCATCGTGGTAAATAGCAATAGACAAGGCATTTCGTTCCCAAAACTGGTAAGCACGATCTGTTAAATCGACTTTATAATGGGCTAATTCCTGGGGGTTTTGTAGTTGAAGCACTTTTTTGAACTGATGAGCCGTATAAGAGAGCAGTGCAGATTTTACATCGGTGAGCGTATACTCTTCTGGGATATGCCATATTAGGTGCAGATGATTGGGCATGATTACAAAAGCATACACAACAGCCCGATTTTTCATGGTCAGGAATCGTAGGGAAGTTACGATGATGTCTTTCATAGCATCACCTTGGAGCAGGTATTTCCACTGCAAAATAGTGGCTGTGGTAAAGTATAAATTGTGATAGCGTTGGTACATAAGAATAGTTTCATTTAAGGAATCAGGCCATGGCTATTTGCTAGGTTGGAGCTCCGCCGCTTGTTGTTGGCGAGGACGCCAACAACGGATAGAACGTCTGCCCTCCGTGCACAACTGACCTCACCCCTTCAAATCCTCCAACCGTCCCGCCGCTTTCAACAACTTCACCACCGCCAGCCGGTAGGTGAATACCTGCTGCCAATAGTTCGTCTCGGCCTCCACAATGGCGGTTTGGGTATTGAGAAGCTCCGATAGTGGCACGATGCCTTCCTGGTACTGGAACAGCATTTTCTCAGTGATCTCCCGGGCGAGGACCACGTTGTCGTTTTGCGAATGCAGGCCGCGCAGCGCGTTCAATACCTGTTCGCGGGCCTGGCGGAACTCCAGTTTTTTGGCCCCTTCCAGCTGGACGCGGTCGGTCTCCAGTTTCTGCCCTTCTATGTTCAGCAGCTTAACCTTGTGGACCCGCCGGAAGCCATCGAACACTGGCACGTTGAGCTTCAAGCCCACCACGGCCATGCCATACCAGCGTCGCCCAATATTGAACACCTTGTCGATACTGGAGCGTTGGGCTTGATAATAGGCCGTGGTGTACGCACTCAAACTGGGCAGCGATTCGGCGCGCAAGCTGTTGACCTGGATACGATTGAGTTCTATATTGCGCAGCAATAATTGGTGTTCGGTAGTCGTCTCTGGCTCGATGGTCAGGGCCAGCCAACGGGTCGAATCGGCAGCGGGATTAGAGCGATCATCCACCAGTTCCAAGGGCTGCTCGAAGGGAATGCCGCAGAGCAATTGCAGCGTTTGGCGCAGCGAACTGATCGCGCCGAGCAGATTCTGGCGTTGGGTCTCGAGGTTGGTGCGGGCCACGCGAATGCGCTTTACATCAATCGGGATGGCATAGCCGGTAGCGACCTGTAGTTCGGCCATACGCCGCAGGGTATCCAGCTTCAGGCCATTGGCATCCACCGTGTGCAGCAACTGTTCGGTCTGTAGCGTCTGATAGAATACCGTAGCCGTATTAGCGATCACTTCCTCCGCCGAGCGTTCGGTCAGCAGGTCGTACACGCTACGCGTAACGTTCACGGCGGGCACACCGCGCCGGGCGGCCTCGTTGTACACTTGCTGTTGTATTTGCAGCTGCCCCGTGAACTGCCAAGGCAAATTAAACTGGACCGGAATGTAAGGTTGGTCGCCTTGATTGAACAAAGAGCCGGGCAACAGCGTGGTCGGCAGTTCCGGGTAGTAGTCGGCGTTGAAACCGAGGTTGATTTGCGGGTAGGCATTGCTGCGCCCTTCCCGGACGCGTTCCTCGAAGCCTTCCCGGTCGAGGCGAGCCTTTTTCAATTGGCCGCTATTGTCGAGGGCCAACGCAAGCGATTCGGCCAGGGTGACCTGCTTGGGAATTGGGGAAGGCTGGGCAGCTATTTTTCCGAAGAAAAACAGCGCGAAAACGAGTAAGACCGGATGGCGCATAGAAGCAAAGATAGTCAGGGAAAAGAAGGCAAGAGGCAAGTTGCACCTTCCTCTTTACATTGTCCCGCTAGCTCAGAAAAATCCGGGCCACCTAAATCAAGAGAGCAGGCTTTATGGTTAATCGAACTTTCATAACTCAACATTACGCCTTTATCGAATCAGCGTAACATCTCCCTCAAATGTCTCCAGGCGGCCATCCGTATAACGTACAATCGCTTGGTACAGAAACACCCCCGGTAACAAACGCTTGCCCTGGAAAGTACCGTCCCAGCCGGTGTTCGGATCATTGGGAGCAAAGCCCTGCTGCTCGAACACCAGTCGCCCGGCCTGGTCAAACACCCGCAGGCTTTGCACAAAAGAGGTGCCTCCGCCGGTGAAGACGGTGAAGGTTTGGTTGGCCAAGAGGCTGCCCGCCGGAGCGAAGACGTTGGGGAGGTACACACTGCGGTTGCGGTGTACGGTCACGGTCAGTTCGTCGGTAGCTGTGCAACCCGTCACATCGGTGGCGTAGGCTCGAAAGTTCGTGGTAGTAAAGGGAAAAAACAAAGCCTGGTCGGCCCCAACGGCGGTTGCGTAGCGAGCGGGCGACCAGACCACCGAATCGAGTACTTGGTTGGCCATCAACTGGTAGCGCAGGGTGTCGCCAGAAAAAATGGTCGTATCGGCACCGATATCCAAGATGAATTGGGTGCCGACTGGAAGTACCGTACCGGCCTTTTTGATACAGCCTACTTTATCAATGATGGTCAACACGTAAGGTCCCGGTGCTAAGTGGACCCAGAACGCCTGGTTGCCGGGCGGATCGTCGTTCAGGGCAAATTGGTAGGGCGGGACACCGCCGCTCACCGTATCGATGGTCAATTGGCCCGCGTGTTCGCCAAAACACTTGTCGCCTACTGCGGAGAAAGTTGCCTCAATGGCTGGGGGCGAACGCAGAATATCGCTGAGGTAGGTCTTCCGGCCATCAGGCTCAAAGAAAACAAAGGCGTAGTCGCCCCAGAAAAGGCCATCCAGGGTAACCACTTCGCCTACATCGCCGAAGGCGCGGGAACCCGAATCGCCATTGTCGGTATTGGTCCAGTTAAAAGTCACCGGAAACACACCGGCCAGCAATTTGATGTGAAAAATTCCATCGTTGCGATCAAAGCAAGTTGGATCGGCTCTTTGAATATCCACTTGCACCGTACCCGTCTGCGCGACGAGCCAGCCTGACAAAAGGATACAGCAACTGCATAAAAAGAATCTTCGCAACATGAGCCTAATCAATAAAAAGTCCTTCCCTCCCGTGCCATTTTGCGCAGCATTGGACAACAACGGTAACGATCTTCCAAGTATTCGTCGTGTAGGACATCCATTTTTTCTACTATTTTGGCAATCCCGATCTTGTCCGCCCAAGCCAACAAACCCTGCGGATAATTGACCCCTTGCGTCATGGCCAAATCAATATCGTCGCGGCTGGCCACCCGCAGATAGCAGACGTCGGCGGCTTCATTGATGAGCATGGCTAAAATACGGCTGACGATGCTGCGGCCCAAATCTTCGTCCCGATTGGGTTCGGGCATCACCGCCTCTTCGCGGTAGTCGTAAAAACCGCGTTTGGTCTTTCTACCAAAAAAGTGGGCGTCCACCAGGCGTTTTTGCGTAAAGGAAGGCCGGTAGCGGGGGTCAAAATAGAAATTCTGAAACACGATCTCGGTGACCGAATAGTTGACATCATTGCCAATAAAATCCATCAACTCAAACGGACCCATACGGAAGCCCGCCAGGTCGCGCATGGCCCAATCAATGGTCGCGAAATCGGCGAGGCCTTCTTCATAGATGCGCAGTGCCTCGCCATAGTAGGGACGAGCAACGCGGTTGACGATAAAGCCCGGCGTGTCCTTGGCCAGCACCACGGTTTTGCCCCAGCCTTCCACGATGGTTCGGGCGCGATCCAGCACCTCCGGGTCGGTTTGCAAGGCCGGGATGATCTCTACCAAACGCATGAGCGGCGCGGGATTGAAAAAATGGACGCCGAGCAGCCGTTCCGGGTGGCGCATATGGGCACCCATCGCCGAGATGGACAGGGAGGAAGTATTACTGGCCAGAATCGTACCAGCATCCACAATGGCCTCCATGCTTTTAAACGCGATCTGCTTTTGGTCCACCTCTTCCACAATGGCTTCAATGACTAGCGAACACTTGCGGAACTCGCTCATGTGATCGGTAAACTTGATCCGGCCTTGCAACGAAGAGGCATCCGAATCGCTCATTTTGCCTTTGTCCACCAGCATTTTCAACGACGCCTCAATGCCCTTGCCTGCCTTCCCCAGTGCAATAGTGAGGTTGTCACAAATGATGACATTATGTCCGGCTGCAGCAGCCACCTGTGCGATGCCGCTGCCCATTGCCCCCGCTCCTAATATACCGATCTTGTCCATGTCTTGCTTGTCGCTTTTGGAAATGTTTGCTTTTTCAATAAAGAATGCAAAAGTAGCGCACCCCATCGAACCCCGCCTGCCTTTTTAAGCGAAAAAACAACGGGCAGTGGGCAATGGGCAACTGAGGCGTAGCGACAGCCCGATTTTTTAGCAGGAGGGTGTACTTTTGCGACATGGAAGAACAGAAAACCCGCATCCTCGGCATTGACCCCGGTACTAATGTACTCGGCTTTGCTATCATTGATGCCGACAAGCGCAACATGACGGTCATAGAGATCGGCGTGGTCACTTTTGCCCATGTGGGTGCCGAACACACGGAAAAACTTCGCTACATTTTCGAGCAGGTACAGGACTTGATCCAGCAGCATTCGCCGACCCAAATGGCCATTGAGGCCCCGTTTTTTGGTAAAAATGTGCAGTCCATGCTAAAACTGGGGCGCGCACAGGGCGTGGCCATTGCGGCAGGCATGGTAAATAAGCTGGCCACCACCGAATATATGCCCAAGAAAATCAAAAAGGCCATCACTGGCAATGGCAACGCCTCCAAAGAGCAGGTGGCCGCCATGCTCGAAAATATCCTGAAAAGAACTTTCTCCGAAAAATACTTCGATGCTACCGATGCCCTTGCCGCCGCCGTCTGCCACTGGTACCAATCCTCCAACAAGAGCCTGACCGGCGGCAAAGCGCACAACGGCTGGGGCGGCTTTTTGAAGAGCAACCCGGAGCGGGTGAAGGGAGGATAGGCAACTTGGCAATAGGCAAAGGGTAAAAAACAATTAGCAAAAGGCAACTGCTTAAGGCCCCGTCCACTCAATCTTCCATCTGCGATATTGGTTTTGCCCCTTGCGCGAGTTTCAAAAACGTGGAAGGTCTCGCCAAGCAAAATGCTACCTTTGCGCCCGTTTTTCCCATTTATTATCAACCCTCATCAGCCTTCATCAACCTACCTACCACACAAATGCAACCAAAAGAATTTTTAAAGAGACTTGGCCTCAAAGCCCGTAACCAGGGTGCCTGGACCGGCCAACAGGAAGTGCCCGGTAGCCGCCGTTACCTGGATTCCTCCTCGCCGGTAGATGGCCAATATATCGGCTCTGTCAGTATTACCACCCGCGAACAATACGATACCGTAATCGCCACCGCCGAATCTGCTTTCAAAATCTGGCGCGAAATGCCCGCCCCCAAGCGCGGCGAGATTGTGCGTCAGTTTGGCGACGTGCTGCGCCAGTACAAAGATTCGCTCGGCCATCTGGTGAGCTACGAAATGGGCAAAAGCCTACAGGAAGGCTTGGGCGAAGTCCAGGAAATGATCGACATCTGTGACTTTGCGGTCGGCCTGTCGCGCCAGCTCTACGGCCTCACCATGCACTCCGAACGCCCAGCGCACCGGATGTATGAACAGTGGCATCCGCTGGGCATCGTCGGCATCATCTCGGCGTTCAATTTTCCGGTGGCGGTCTGGTCCTGGAACGCCTGTCTGGCCTGGGTCTGCGGCAATGTGTGCCTCTGGAAGCCATCGGAAAAAACCCCTTTATGTGCCATCGCTTGCCAGAATTTATTCCAGAAAGTGCTGAAAGCCAACGATTTGCCGGAAGGCATCAGTTGCATTATCAATGGCGACTACAAAGTAGGCGAATATATGAGCAAGGATACACGGGTGCCGTTGGTGAGTGCCACGGGCAGCACCCGCATGGGCCGCATCCTTGGCCAGACGGTGGCGGCCCGCCTGGGTCGTTCGCTGCTCGAACTGGGCGGCAACAATGCCATCATTATCACCCCTTCGGCGGATATGAAAATCGTGCTGACCGGAGCCATCTTCGGCGCGGTCGGTACGGCGGGCCAGCGCTGCACCACCACCCGTCGCCTCATCATCCACGAGAGCATCTACGACCAGGTGAAGAATGCCCTCGCCAAGGCCTACCCCCAGCTGTGCATCGGCGACCCGCTGGATGCCAGCCACCACGTAGGGCCGTTGATTGACAAACACGCCGTGGAAAACTACCTCCACGCCATCAGCGAAGTGAGGAAAGCACGCGGCCACTTCGTGGTGGAGGGTGGTGTACTGGAGGGCAAAGGGTACGAGAGTGGTTGCTACGTGCAGCCTTGCATCGCGGAGGTGGAAAACCACTGGGACATCGTGCAGCATGAGACTTTTGCTCCGATCCTGTACCTGTTGAAATACAGCACCTTGGAGGAAGCCATTGCGCTGCAAAACGGGGTGCCACAGGGCCTCTCGTCGGCCATCATGACTAACAACCTGCGCGAAGCCGAACGCTACCTCTCGGTGGGCGGCTCGGACTGTGGCATTGCCAACGTGAACATCGGTACCTCCGGTGCGGAGATCGGTGGGGCCTTTGGCGGCGAGAAGGAAACGGGAGGAGGGCGCGAATCCGGTTCGGATGCCTGGAAGGCTTATATGCGTCGGCAAACGAACACGATCAATTATTCGGATACGGTGCCTTTGGCCCAGGGGATTCAGTTTGCGTTCTAAGAGGCGGGCGTGATTTGCTTTTTGGGCAACTAATCAGCTCCAAATATACCTCTCGATCAACAACTCTCCACAAAATGCAAATCGTCTGCTTCGGTGAAATTCTTCTCCGCCTCTCCCCGCCCGGAGCACAGCGTTTTGTGCAAGCCCGGCACTTGGAGGCCGTGTTTGGTGGTTCTGAGGCCAATGTGGCGGTGTCGTTGGCGCAATTCGGGCTGTCGGCGGCCTATTTGACCAGGGTGCCGAACCATGAGTTGGGACGAGCAGCACTCGGTGCCGTGGCGCAACACGGCGTGGCCACCCACTTGGCCATCCAAGGTGGCGAGCGGCTGGGCATCTACTTTTTGGAACAAGGCGCAGGCCGCAGGGCCTCCAAAGTGCTTTACGACCGGGCAAATTCAGGCATGGCTTCCCTGGCACCGGGCATGATCGACTGGCCACAGGTCCTCGAAAATGCCGGGTGGCTCCACTGGTCGGGCATCACGCCTGCCCTGTCGCAAAGTGCCGCCGATGCTTTGCTGGAAGGCTTGCAAATAGCCCGGGAACGGGGCGTCAACGTTTCTTGCGATCTTAACTACCGCGCAAATCTGTGGACTTACGGAAAAAAGCCTATGGAAATTATCGCGCAGTTGATGCCTTATACCGACGTGCTGCTGGGCGATGAAACCGCGTTTGGGATTTGCCTGGGCATCCACCCAGCGGGACACACACCGCCAAAAGAATGTTTAGCAGCGGTAAAAATGGCTTTTCCCCACCTGCGCTACCTCGCCATGACGCGCCGGGAGGGCCTTTCGGCCTCGCATAACCACTACCAGGGGCTGCTCTACGACGGCGAAACAGTCTTTATCTCCCAACAACACGACCTGCCCAATCTGCTTGAGCGCATTGGCAGTGGCGATGCCTTTATGGCCGGCCTGCTGTTTGGCCTCCTTCAAGCAAAGGTCGATTTGCAGGAAACCGTCGAGTTTGCCACTGCCGCCGCTGCACTAAAACACTATGTTCCCGGCGATTTCAACTTGTGTTCCGAGGCAGAAGTGCGGGCGTTGATGGCGGGTGGTTCGGGCGGGCGGGTGATGCGGTAAGCAAATGGGCAAATTGGCCCTTACCTTTACCAACCGAAAGCAACCGTCATGCCGCAACCAAACCACGACTGGGACGAACTCGCCCAAAGCATTGCCGACGGCGAGGCCGTTCTCGTCCTCGGCCCCGATGCCATCCCGTTGTACCGTCTGGGCTTGGCCCCCGAAAACGATCCCCACGCACCCGCCACCACGACTTTTAGCCAACTGACCCGCCACAAAATTCGCCAGGCCATTGGAGCGGGGACCACTCATTTTTACCCCCGCGACAACCTGTTCTTGTTTCGGGACAAGGACGCGAAAAACCAGGCGCAAAAAGTGGTGAAACGCTGCGCCAACGACAAGAACTGGCTGCCCGACGCGGAATTGCTGCGTCGTATTGTAGCCATCAAATTCCCGCTGGTGCTGTCGCTGTCGCCAGACGCCTACGTGCGGGAGACATTTTCCAAATATGGTTTGCCTTACCAGTTCGACTACTTTACGGCGAAAAGTAAGACTGCCGATATCACCCTGACCACGCCCAAGGCCAGTCAGCCGGTGATCTATAACCTCTGCGGCTACGCGCTGGAGGACGATTACGACTCAGTCATCCTGGATTACCACGATCTGTTTGGCCTGCTGACCGCCTTACTCGGCGACTTGAATATGCCGGATGTGCTGCGGGGGAAGCTGAAAAAGGTCAACCGCTTTGTACTGCTCGGCTTCCACCTCGAACGCTGGTATGCACAGTTGCTGCTGCACTACATCAACAAGCTCGACGGCGATTTCGATAATGGCAACCACAACTTTGCCCTGCTTACCGAGGTGAGCGAGGATGCCCGCGAGTTCGTCATTGAGCAGTTCCAGATGAAGTGCATCGCGCCCAGCCAAGCGGAATTTGACCAACTCTTCACCGCCTGCGCCCGCCACGACGCTTTGCGTACTTTGCCCGACCCGCTCGCTGGTCCGGCAGCCGACATCCGCCTGTTGGTGGAGCGCGACGATTTGACTGCTGCACTGGATTTGCTCGAAAGAAACGCCGCTGCGTTGGGTGGACCGGACGTGGCTTCAATGTTGAAAAGCCAATACAGCGGGTTGCTTCAAGCGGCGCGGGACAAGACCGAAGACCCACGTGATCTGCAGCTCCTTCGGAACCAGATTCGTAGCCGTGTGCTTACCTTCTGTGCCTTGCTGAAATAATACCCATTCATTTTTTTAAATATATGCATTCTGCAATCCACATTGCTGTCAAGCCGTTAATGTTTTCAAAAACAAAGTCAAATCTGCACTGGCTGAAAACCAATGCACACCATTGTTCGTAAATTGTTGCATGAAAGGTTGCAAATTGAAACGATTTTTTATTCCGCCCAATAGTTGCTTCCATTCGACAGCCCTATTCTTAAGATAATCCATCGAGTATTTCCTGCTAAGTTAAAGTCCAGTGCATAGGCACAGGGGTTTAAATTATCCGCAAACTTTGGCGGACTCTAAAAAAACAAGCACTTTTGTCCAGTTATTCGGTAGGCCCGCCGATCACTTGGCAATCTCAATCATGCAGGATCAACTCATCGCTCGTTTACAACAACAAGACCGCTTGGTCATTGGTGAACTTTACTCAGATTACGGAGACGCGCTCTTCGGGGTGGTGTTGCGCATTGTCCAGTCCCGAGAATTGGCCGAACAGGTGTTGCAAGATACTTTTTTGAAAGCTTGGCGCAATGGTGCCAGCTATGATGCATCCAAAGGACGGTTGTTCACTTGGCTGCTGAATATCGCCCGCAACACGGCCATAGACGCAACCCGGACGGCGTACTTTCAACATTACCGAAAGACTGATTCTCTGGACAATCTGGTACAAGTATCCAGTGGCAATACGCTCAACCCCGACCACGTGGGCGTACAGGAAGTAGTGAACCGCTTGGAGGAAAAGTACCAGATATTGATCAATTTAATCTATTTTAAGGGGTATACCCAAGAAGAAGTGGCTGAAGAGGTAGGTATTCCTTTGGGGACGGTAAAAACCCGCCTGCGGTACGCTATGGTGGAACTACGCAAAGTGTTTGGGGAGAATTACCCGGCTGTGTTGGTGCTGGCCGCCGTGTTGGGTGAATTATCCTGATTGATAAGATGCTGTTTTAAAACACATCTAAATGCCTTTTAACGTTTTTAACCCATCCGCCTTTCCGCTTTAGTCCCATACCGTTACATTCCGGTCCAAACCGGATTATTCTAAACAATTCCGGCCTGGACCGGCAAAAATAAAAAATGGATATTCAATCGTTCATCCAATCTGGTTTACTGGAATCTTACGTGCTGGAGCAGGTGACTGCTGAAGAGCGCAGTTTGGTGGAGCGTATGCTTACTCAACACCCGGAAGCGCAGGTGGAATTGGCAGCCATTGAACAGGCTTTGGAAAGTTATGCGCAGGCAATGGCTACCGTGCCGCCCGCTTGGATGAAGGGCCGCATCCTTGATCAGATTGCGCAGCTGGCTCCACCGACGGCAGTTCCCCTTCCTTCGCCCACCGCTTTGCCTTCGCCAATATTGCCCCGCACATTACAGTTGGCAGTGCTGCTGCTATTATTGGCAAGTGCTTTCTTATGGAACAGGAATAATCAACTACGTACCGAAAATGCTGACCAATTGTCCGAAAACGCCGCTCAATTGGCCGACTGTACCCGCCGTTCCGAAAACAATGTGCGACTGCTCGCTATGTTTAAGGATACTGCTACGCGGATTATTCGCGTAAGAGACTTGAAGGGCAGCCCAGGGAGTATGATGGTTTATTCCAATACGGAACTGAAGCAGGTGGTGCTCAACATAAAAGACATACCGACACCGAGCCGGGAAGGGCTTTATTTCCAATGTTGGGCCATCGTGGATGGTAAGCCCCAGAACATGGGCATGGTGCAAACAGATGTCGTTGATGGTTGGAAAACATTGAAATATTATGAGCATGCCACCCAGTACGCGATTTCGGAAGAGGATAAGCCTAATGGCAACCTATCCCCAACCACTGTGGTGATGGGGTCGGCTGACAAGATAAGTGGGTGATTTCTTCGACCAGCGAATTGAATCCGGCGAGCCGGGTGGCACCACGTGCCGCCCGGCTCGCCTTTTATCCGCCATTGAAGTACTTTGGTCGTTAATAATGGGATGGCCTGCCCGTTGGCCCGCTCTTTTGCACCTCACTGCTAAGTGCCTACTAAATCAGCACAAATTGGTTTTGTATGCGACAAACCGACCAAACATTGGAAACCAGAATTTTTTACACCCTCGATATTTTCCATCGTTCAACTTTGACTATGAAAACCTTGTTCTCGCTGTACGATCTCTTACGGCAAGAAAAATATTTAACCAAGATCATGAATCAAGCAGAAAGACAAACTAAAGTCAACGAAATCATCGAAGCCCACGTCGGTTTTTCGTTGGGGGCCGCCCTGATTCCGTTTCCCGGGGTGGATTTGCTCGCCGTGAGCGGTGTCCAGCTCAATATGTTGCGCTCCCTTTCCAAAGTGTACGGGGTGGGCTTTATGGATGCACTGGGCAAGAACATTATTTCTGCGGTAGTCAGCGGCGGTGTTGCTCGCCTGGGTGCCAGCCTCATCAAAATACTGCCCGGTATCGGCACAGTCATCGGCGAATTGAGTATGCCCGTGCTGTCTGGCGCATCCACTTACGCCTTGGGCCGGGTGGTCAGCAACCACTTCCAACGTGGCGGCACTCTGGACGACCTCGATCTCCAAGCTGCCCGACGCGGCTACAAAACCGAGATCGAAAGCGGCAAAAAAGTGGCCGAGACCCTGCATACCCCGACCGAGACCGAGGGGCCGTTGGATAAGCTGCGCAAAATGTCGGAGCTGCATCAGGCCGGCATCATCAGCGATGAAGAATTCCAACGCCTGAAAGACCGGCTGCTGGCCCAAGTGTAAGAGACTGCTGTCATGTCGAGCGCAGCCGAGACATCTGTAGTTTTTTAGTTGGATGCTTTGGCTGGACTCGGCATGATAACAAATGATCTGTTTTCCTGCCTAACAGTTGCCTTTTGCCTGTTGCCCTTTTTTCCACTACCCGTGCGCTACAGGCGTTTCAGGTCATGCGCTTTGGCTCGGTGCTGCTCACCAGCATCCTGCTGGCCAAGAGTGGCCTCTCCACCGCTGATATTGGTAGTTATGAGCTGCTGCTCTACTTAGGCAGCATCGTGGCCTTCTTTTGGGTAAATGGTCTGCTCCAAGGAATGTCGCCCGTGTTTGCCCAACTGGATGGCCAAGCGCGCAAGCATTTCATTTTCAATGTCTTCCTGATTTTTTGCGGCATTTCGCTCGCCCTGTTCGCCCTACTCTTTTTTGGCGAAAGGTGGGTGGCACCTTTCCTGACCGGTCAGGCTGGTACGCCTTGTTACCGCTTGTTCTGCCTCTATCTGCTGTTCCAACTGCCCACTTTTCCAGTAGAATATATTTATCTGTTGCACGAGCGGCCACAGCATATTGTTGGTTGGGGAGCTTTATCCTTTGGGTTGTACGTGGTAGCCCTGTTCGTGCCAGTGCAACTGGGCTATGGCCTGTGTGGCGGCTTTGCCGCACTGGCCGGGCTGAGTATCTTAAAATGGCTGTGGACGGTAGGCTTAGCCCTGCACTACGGGGTGCCTGGGCTGCGCTTTGACCTCTGGCGACGGTATTTCCGGTTCTCTTGGCCCTTGGTACTGAATGTGCTGATTGGCAATTTCGTCCTGTTGTTCGACCATTGGCTGGTCAGTTGGTACTATCAGGATGAGACGGTATTTGCCATCTTTCGCTATGGTTCGCGGGAGCTACCACTGGCCACTGCATTGGCGACTGCCCTCAGTATGGCCATGATTCCCCGACTGGTGGCCGCTCCAGCGGAAGGCCTCGCCGAACTGAAGAGCAAATCCCTCCGGCTGATGCACCTGTTGTTTCCGGTCACCATCGGCCTATTATTCGTATCCAAACCTCTTTTCCCACTCCTTTTCAATGCCAACTTCGCGGCCAGTGCCGCGCTATTCAATATCTACTTGCTGCTTACTGCCAGTCGGGTATTGCTACCCAACGCCATCGTGCTGGCACAAGGGCAGCCGGGCATTATTTTCAAAGTCGGGCTCGCAGAGTTGGCGGTAAAAATTGGCGTGGGTTTTTGGTTCATTGCCTGGTTTGGACTGCCTGGCGTGGCTTGGTCAGTGGTGCTGGCTTTTTGGGTGGAAAAACTGGGTTTGATCTGGTTTTTAGAGAAAAGATACGGTGTCCGCACTTCGGATTGGCTGGACATACGCTGGTATGGGGGGTATCTATTGGCGTTGATGGCGGCCTGGGGGATAAGTTGAAACGCGGATTACACGGATGAAAAATGCAGATTGCGCGGATTTCCTTCGACCTTTACTTATGCCGGTGTGAATAAAGATACCCCCCACCTTGTCCCCTTTTTATGGGATTGCAGGCGAAAAATAGTCCCATTAATTTTGCACTGTATTTAATGGATTGCATTTTTACTACTCCACCAACTCTATAGTAGCACTACGCTTTAAAAAAGAATGTCGGAACAGGGCGCACTGTTCGGTCAGGGAGTTTTATACGTCCCAAAAGCCAAATGAAAACTTTTTCACTCTCCCGGAGGGCGCGGATACCGAAAAGCGAAACGAGTAGGTAAAACAATAAAATCTAACTTCAACATGAAAACAAGGATCATTTCTCTGCTATTTCTGCTCTGCCTGGGTGTACCTGCTGTGGTGTTCTGCCAGACCGAAATCAAGGATGCGGATAGCAACACCAGAGTGCAGACCGAAGCCTCTCCCAACGAGGACATCATCCGCTTCCG
>JAYUXG010000688.1:0-6481 GCA_043753125.1 Saprospirales bacterium
CAGAAAGACAAGGGGATTATGCTTATCAAGTACCCGCCGGGAAAGATCAGGCAGCGGCCAGCAGTGCAGTGGAAGAATCTGCTGCGCCCCCGCCCGTAACCGAAGCAGCACCCGTGGCCACTCGACCAGCAGCCACAGACGATGAATTGTCAGGCAGGCCACCCTCCTCCCCAGCGACGCTCAGCAAGGCAAGAACAACAGCTAAGCCCACTCCTGCGAAAACGACGGCTTTCCCCGTCGATACCACTGGGGTGGCCTGGCATGACACCGAGAAAAAATCCGATCTGACCAAGGTCAAGCAAGAGGTGCTCGACGACCGGCTCGGCCTGGCACAGAGCGAACCGGCAGAAGGGTGGTCGGTATTCAATGAATACCTGCGCCAGAATGCCCGCTTACCCCTGGAAGCCCGCAACCGCAACGCGAGTGGTAACGTGCGGCTACAATTTACCGTCAATGCCAACGGCGACCCCCAAAACTTCATCGTGCTGCGCTCGCTGGGCCAAAGCTGTGACGACGAGGCCAAACGTTTAGTGCAAAACTGGACGTGGATTCGCGGCCAAAATCCGCTGGTCATCGTAGAAGTAAAGTTTGTGCGCTGACTTTTAATGGGCAAATAAGCAAGAGGCAACAAGCAAATAGGATGGTGGAATGGGCGATATGGTAACCAAAAGCAACGCAACAATTTGCCATTTTTGCCCATTGCCTCCTACGTTGCCTTACTTTTGCGCATGGTTTTCCAACGCCTCCTTCGCTGGCTACAGCAGCCCTATCCTATTTCTTCCAGCCGCACTTCGTTTTTGCGGAGCAGTCTGTTCGGCGGGCTGTTCGTGATGCTTTTTCTCTTTGTTTTTCGGCCATTTGGCACCGATGGCTCGCTTGGCAATGCCACGTGGTTGCGCATTTCTGCCGAATATGGGGCCGTCACCTTGCTGGTTTCCTTGTTGTGGGGCAGCTTTGTATTGGCTTCTCCTGCTATCTTTCGGGAAGAAAAGTGGCAGGTCTGGAAGGAGATCGTTGGCACCTTGGCTTTTGTGGGCTTGATCGCGTTGGGCAATATGTTTTATACCGATCTCCGCTACCGTAATCACTCGTCCTGGCCCAAATTCTGGTGGTGGTTGCTGATCACTTGGGGGGTGGGCATTTTCCCGGTCGTATTCGGCGTTTTATTGAAACAAATGCGGCTAATGCGCCGCTACTCGACGGAGGCCTCCGTACTATCGGAGAATATTGATCATCAACCGATTACGGAAACATCGATTGACCAGTCGAAGCCAGTGGTGCTGACTGGCGACAACCAAGGGGAGACGCTGTCCCTGGCCGCCGACCAAATCCGCTATTTGGCGGCAGCCGACAATTACGTGCAGGTCTTCTATGGGCAGCAGGGCCAATGGAAAAGCAAAATGCTGCGTACTACTTTGAAAAAGATGGAGGAGGCATTGGCGGGCCATCCACAATTTTTTCGTTGCCACCGCACTTATGTGGTCAACCTGGATAAGGTGCAACAGGTAAGCGGCAACGCACAGGGCTACCGCCTGCACTTGGAAGCCCTGGAAGAGACGGTGCCGGTATCACGCAATTTGAACGAGGTGGTGCAGCGACGTTTTGGAAACGCGGATCGTGCGGAAGAGTACGGATTACGCGGATAAAAATCCATGCACACAGTGCCAACTCTTCCTTTCAACAATTCGCGTAGTCTGCCTTTTTCCGCAAAATCCGCGTTGCCATTTACCCCAAAATCACCCATTTCACCCCGATTTCTTGCATTTTGCCCCAAATCTACTCCCCTTGCCCCTCCGTGCGGCACGGTGCGACAATGCCGCTTTTCTTTGTGCCAGCAAAGTAGCCGCTACCAATCGCATCCTGTTCAAAAGCAAACTTTCTCATGGAGTTACTCGGTAAAATCGTCCTCATCATCCACATCATCGCTGGTGTATCGACGCTGGTCACTGGCCCGTTCGCCATCTTTTATAATTTCAAAGATCCAAAAAAGCACCGCATTGTCGGTAAAGCCTTTTTCTACGCCATGCTCATCGTGGGCTTTTCCTCCGTTGCTGGCTGGTTGAAACGGCCCGATAGTGCTTTTATGCAATTTTTGATGGGCATTGCCATCATCGTGCTGACCGGCGTGTTTCGGGGGGTACGGTCCATTTTTTTGATGAAAGGCGGGCGGGTGTTGCGTTTCGATTTTATTTATACCGCCGTGCTGGGCGTTGGTGGTATTTGGATGGCAGCGATGTCGGTCTGGCACTTCAAGCACGGTACTATGATCGCTATACCCATCCTTTTTGCCGTGTTCGGCACTACGGCCCTCAAAGATACCCTGGATAACATACGAATCTTTACCCGCCCCCTTGCCCTGCACCGTCTGGATTGGATGCGGCTGCATACCAGCACCATGCTCGGCGCGTTCACCGCTTCCACCACTGCTTTTACGGTGAATGCCGCACCTTTTCTGCCGTGGTGGGCGCAGTGGTTTGGGCCGACTTTGTTGTTGCTGCCGGTACAGATTTATTTTGGTCGGAAACTGCTGGCGATGAAGGCAAAAGGGGAAACGGCAAAAAATCAAGCAGTAGTGGTGTAACCGCGACTCTCGGACACCACAGAAAACTAAACCGTACCCTGGGCTGTTTATGGGTCGAATCCGGCGATGCTTCCGCTAATTTTGCCGGAAATAATGTGCATGCGTGGTGGCACTTGGTGCCACTACCTTTCACTTGACACAGAACCCAGCATGCAACGACAAGCCGAAGCCCGCATTCCTTCGCATCATGGACCCTTTCGAATGGTGGCTTACGCCGATCAGCCCAACGAGCGGATGCCCCATATTGCCTTTGTGGCGGAAGACTTTGACCCGACGCAGCCAGTGGCAGTGCGCATCCACTCGGAATGCATGACTGGCGATGTGTTCGGCTCACGACGCTGCGACTGTGGCGAACAATTGGATGCGGGCCTCCAGATCGCTGCCGAACGTGGGGGAGTGGTCATCTACCTGCGGCAGGAAGGGCGCGGCATCGGGTTGATCAACAAATTGAAGGCTTACAATTTGCAGGACCTGGGTTTTAACACCGCCGAGGCCAACACCCACCTCGGCTTCGATGTGGATGCCCGTCAGTACGATTGCGCGGTGCACATCTTGCAAGATCTCGGCATCAGCGCGGTGGAATTGATCACCAATAATCCCGACAAGGTAGAGGCACTGCGCCGTTCACCCATTCAGGTACTCGGGCGTATTCCGCTGGTGATTGCGCCACAGGAGGACAGCCGACCTTACTTACAGGCAAAACAGGATTTAATGGGTCATTTGCTGGGGCTGTAACGGCGGGTTTAGCCGCCGTTGCTGGGGCTGTAACGGCGGGTTTAGCCGCCGTATTTGTTGCCGGAATACCACCGCTACTCGGTTCTGGGACGAATATTTGCTACGTTTCAATAGTGTACGTAGAAAGTACCACCCAATCTAAAAGGCTGGTTTTCATCTCGTTGGTATCAACATCCACTTCGATCTTTACGTGTCGGCTCACCAGAAAAATATCCTTGCGGGCGGTGTCTGGTTCGCCCAGTTCGGCCCGGAACCAACGGCATTGGATAAGGTTGTCAAAGAGGAGATGGTGCAAGCGACGCCAGTTGGACACCTGTTGCCGGTGATAGACCTCCTGAAAATACACCTCGTTGTTCGAGGAAGTAGTGATCATCTCCAGCCGATCGCGGAAGAATTTTTGGGTGCCCACACTATCGGCCCGATGCGCTTCGGCCCAATTCAGGCTGACGACGCTGGGCTTTCCGGCTCCAGTGTAAAAAAGTCGCTTAATATCTTCTGTGGAAAATGTCTCGCCTACTTCGGCAGTCGGCACCAGGCGCACTTCGATGGGCGCATCGGTCTCGCTAAGGTACAATAAGGGCTGCACCGCCTTTTGGAAAGCGGCCAGCAACTGGTTGGGCGTTCGCGAAATCCGTTTAAAAGCCATGTTATATTTTTGGGCCAAAAATAGCCGCTTTGTCAGCCATCCAAGTTAAATCAGTATTATCAATTCCACCATGCAAGCAAAAAACGATGCCCACTACTGGGACTCTCTCTGGCAAAACAACGAGACCAAGTGGGACTTGCAACAACCTTCTCCGCCCCTGATGGCCTACGCCGACCAAATTCAGGCAGACCGCCGTGACTTGGCCGTACTCATCCCTGGCTGCGGCAACGGCCATGAAGCCCTCTATCTGCTGCAAAAAGGCTTTTCCCACCTGACTATGCTGGACATTGCGCCCACGGCAGTGCAGGCCTTGCGCTATCGTTTGGATGTTACATGGCCCACTTGGCCGGAGCAACTGCAATTGGTCTGTGGCGATTTCTTTGAACACACCGGGCAGTACGACTTAGTATTGGAACAAACCTTTTTTTGCGCCTTGCCGCCCAATTTACGTCTGTCTTACGTGTTGAAAATGAAAGAGTTATTAGTAAAAAACGGCAAACTGGCGGGTCTGTGGTTCGATCGTTCCTTCGAAGGGGGGCCGCCATTTGGTGGAGATAAAGCGGAGTATTTGACCTTGTTCGCACCCCATTTTCGGGTGCATACGGTGGCATCTTGCTACAATTCCATTCCGCCACGGGCGGGCGGCGAGCTATTCGGCATTTTTGAAAAAACCGGAAACACATAGTTTCCCTATCTTGGCCGTCAAAAAATCGGTTTCGCATGAAAAAACGCCTACCCATCATTTTCACATTTATATTGTTATGCGCGGGGCTTTTTATAGCCATCCAATGTCAACAAACCTCCGCCGCCGTACAAATACCCGGCGGCAAACAGGAAGAAAACCGCGAAGTGCGTAAGGCGTGGGAGCGGATGCGCCTGGCCGACCCGGCCACTGGCGAAATACCGGCGGGCATCGGCTGGCTGGAACGGGCGTTTGCCGCAGGCCTGCCGCAAGTAGCGGGGGACCGCTCCGGCCCCGACTGGCTGGCCCGTGGCCCCTGGAATGTGGGTGGCCGCACCCGCGCTCTGGCCATCGATGTGACCAATGAAAACCGGCTGCTGGCGGGCGGTGTTTCGGGTGGCGTTTGGCTTAGCGAGGACGGTGGCCAGATCTGGTCGCGGCGCACACCATTGAATGCCCATCCCGGCTGCGTGAGCATCGCGCAAGATACCCGGCCCGGCCATACCGACACGTGGTACTACCTGTCCGGCGAGGTATACGGCACTTCGGCCAGTGCCAATGGGGCTTTTTACCTCGGCGATGGCATGTTCAAAAGCACCGACGGTGGCCTTACTTGGACACCCATCACCACTACGGCGGTGGGCAACCCGCAGAGTTTCACCACCTTGTACCAATCCGGCTGGCGGGTTATCACCAGCCCGACCGACACGGGTGCAGTGGTGTACATGGCTACCATCGGTACCGTCTATCGCAGTGCCAACGGCGGCCAAAGTTGGTCCCCGGTGCGGGGCGGCAACATTGGGAATTATTCTTATTATGCCGATATAGCGGCTTCGTTCAGCGGCGTATTCTACTCGACCCTGAGCAGCGACGGCCCACAAAAAGGCATTTGGCGCAGCACCAACGGCACCAGCTGGACCAACATCTCGCCCGATACCTCGGCCGGGTTTGCCCCGGTCTACGACCGTGTGGTGATCGGTATCAATCCCAACAATGAAAACGAGGTGTATTTCCTCGGTTCCACGCCGGGCTACGGCCACTATAACAACTACATTGATTCGGACGACTGGAGCAGCCTGTGGAAATACACCTACGGGAGCGGCAATGGCACGGGCGCGGGCGGCACTTGGGAGGATCTTTCGGCCAACTTGCCCAATAAAGGCACCGAATTTGACCAGTTTGCCTGCCAGGGCGGCTACGACTTGGTGGTTCGAGTGCAGCCGGGCAGCGGCCACGTCTTCATTGGTGGCACCAATATCTACCGTTCCACCGACGCTTTTCGCAGTGATAGCAACACGGTGCAAATTGGTGGTTACGCCCTTGGTACATCACTGCCATTTTTCCAGCTTTACCCCGGCCATCACCCCGACCAGCACGACCTGTTGTTTCTGCCCTCCGACCCGGACGTGCTGTTGTCAGCCTGCGATGGAGGCCTGTACCGCACCAACGTTAGCCAAGCCCCTTCCATCAATTGGACAACGCTCAACCGAGGATACCAGACGACGCAATTTTACACAGCGGTGATCGACAAAAACGCGCCCAACGACCCGATGCTACTGGGTGGCTTGCAGGACAACGGTAATTTCTTCGTGAACAGCACCGACCCCACTGCCCCGTGGAAACAAACGGTGAACGGCGACGGCTCTTACGGCGCGGTGGCTCCCGGCAAGGAGTACTACGTGCTGTCTATCCAGCAGGGTAGGGTGGCCAAGGTGGACCTCAGCGACGATGGCACAGTGGAGGCTTTCCGACGCATCGACCCCATTGGCCCAAAGAAGGATGATTACTTGTTTATCAACCCATTGGCCCTGGACCCCAACGATGCCAATGTGTTGTA
>JAYUXG010000689.1:0-2626 GCA_043753125.1 Saprospirales bacterium
CCAAGCGACGCTTATTTTAAGGCAATTTTCAAAAGCAAGGAAGTTGCCCTGCAACTCATTGAGTATACAATGTTTGGCACACTGGCTGATCAGCTCGATCTCCAAACTTTGGAGCTGGCCCCGGAATCTTTTATCGACGAAAAACTACGCGAGTCGCTCTCGGATTTGGTTTATACCTGTCGGCTGAGGAATGAAAAGAAAATCCGCGTCTGCCTGCTCTTTGAACACAAAAGCAACAAGCCTGGCCGGGAGTTGTATCCGCAGTTGAATCGTTATATGGTGGGCATTCAGCAGGAAGACATCAGGCAGAAACGAAAAAATTTCACATTGACTGTGCCGATCTTGTTTTACAATGGAAAAGATAAATGGAAGCCCGTGCCAGCGTCTGCGTTTTATGGTGACGTGCCGAAAGCGTTTGTCTCATTTATTCCTGCCTTTCACTTTTTGGTGGTAAACCTGCAAGAAAAAAGCGATGCCGAAATCTTGGCCATGCAGAATACCATGTTGCTACGCAATATTTTTCTGGTCATGAAACACGCTTGGGAAGATGATTTTTACCGCCAGCATTATCAGGAAGTGTTTATTTTTGTGCACCCAAGCATGAGCCAAGAAATGTTATTGTCTTTGTTTCTGCTCACCTTTCAGTACGTTTATCAAGTCTCATCACTTAAAGAAGAAGAACTCATGGGAATCGCCGAGAAACTTCCGTCCAGACACAAAAAACGGGTGAAATCCACTTGGGAAATGATGGTGGAGAAATATTCGAAAATTGGTTTAGAGCAAGGTATGCAACAAGGGCTGGAACAAGGGCTGGAACAAGGGCTGGACAAAGCCGTCAAAAATGTTTTAATCAAGCGACCACATCTTCTCGATGGGGAGGTGGCCGAATTACTTGATGTGACCGTTGAGCGTGTACAGCGCGTCCGGGCAACTTTGGATGGCTCAAAAGACAATTAACCTTTACATACTTATAAAGTTACTGCCTTTGCAGCTGCTGCCTACCTTTTACCCCAAAAACACGCACATGAAAATCCTTTACTGGGTAGTCGCCATCCTTTTCTTGCTCTTTGCCGCCGTACAATACAACGACCCGGACCCGATTCAATGGATGCTGCTTTACGGCGGGACGGCTGTGCATTTCGCACTGGCGGCCTTGGGCCGACCCTACCGTCCCGCCCTATGGCTTTGGCTGGCGGTAGCACTGGTTTGGGCGGCTTCCTTGGCCCCCAATTTTATCAACTGGTTGCGCATGGGTTTGCCATCCATCGTGCAGACGATGAAAGCGGAGGTGCCGTGGGTGGAATTGGCCCGCGAATTCTTAGGACTGCTACTGGTTGCCGCAGGCTGCGGCTGGTTATTGATGAGTACTCGTCGGGTCAAAATTCCAGCCGCCAGCTGATATTCGGGATCAATCCCAACTGGTATTTAGTTTCTATTTGCCGGGTAAACGGATCGTAATAACGGTAAGCCACATTCTTGTGCATGGTCACGTTTTGCAAGTCCATAGCAAAAGTGCTGTTGCGCCGGTCGCCAAGGCTGCGTTTCCAATAGGCCCGCAGGTCCATGCGAAAATAGTCGGGGTACTGACGGCTGTAGCCAGCAGCTTCATTAAAGATGGTCGTCTCGTAGATCGTTGACGTAGTCAGATCAATTTCCGGGTCGCGCGGGCCACCCGTCCAGACTAAACGGCCATTCAAGCCAAAGGTACGCACTTTCTCCGCACCCCGGTCGCGGGCCCATTCCTTGCCGACCGTCAGGTTTGCCAAGTGGCCAAGGTCCCAGCGAGAATCCAGCCAACGGCTCGCATCAAACCTGAATTTTGAGTCAAAGAGAGAAACGTTCGCGAGCAGGAACCAGCCGCGCTGCAAGGTTTTCTCCAGCCCTGCTTCCACCCCATAGGTACGGACTTCGTTATTACTGTTTTCTTGAAAGGGAGTTTGCAACAAACTTTCCGGCCGGTTAAACAACGAAATGTACTCAGGCCCAAACGACGTAGGGTAGTATTTTTGATGTTGAAAAAATATTTCCGAATGTACTTTGACGCGATTAACCGGCCGCCAAGTATGGCCCAACACTATTTGGGGCGAACGAATAAACGGATGTAATGGAGCCAGCTGTACCCAAAACGGAAGTGTCTGGCTGTACATACCGCCCGTCAGGGAAAGAACTTGCCGGGACGACAGCCGCAGGGTCAATGCTGCCCGCGGATCAATGGCGTATTGCCCCGAACTGGCATCGAACAGTACGTGCAACCCGGTTTGTGCACTCCACTTCCCATTTTCCGAAGTCCAGGTACCATTGACCCAGGGCTGTAGCAATATATAGCGGTTGTTATTTATAGAACTATCGTTGTAAAAGAGGTTGGAATTGAAATAAATGAGCGACACTATGACCCCTTCGGACAGCCGGTAACGGCCACGGCTATGCCGGAGTTGCAGGCTGCCCGACCAGCGGTACTCATCTCGTTGGTCGGGGGAAAGAGAAATCCCCAACCCTGGGAGTGCTTTGGACCAGTCATTTGTCTGTGCAGACGATACCAGTGCTACTTTACCTGCGGTAGACTGCCCCCAGTTCCAGTTGCCGGAAACGCCGAAAATGCCTGTTTTGGATTTGAAATCAATGTCAT
>JAYUXG010000690.1:0-2626 GCA_043753125.1 Saprospirales bacterium
AATCTGCGGTAGCCTAGCTTATGGCAGTCTGAATACTAAGCAACTACAGATGAGTGAAATTAAGGAAGATAAACGATGCGGTGACGTGATTCTGCGGGAGACTATAAAACCAAAGAGCGAAAGAGGTGCTATACCTCTCTAAATCAAACCTATGACTTTTGAAGCGTTGAATTTGAATCCGCCCCTACTGAAGGCCTTGGGCGATCTGGGGTACGATCAGCCGACCCCCATCCAGCAAAAGGTGTTTGCGGTGGTCATGTCGGGCCGCGACGTGGTGGGGATTGCCCAGACCGGCACCGGCAAGACGTTTGCCTATTTGCTCCCTATCCTCCGCCAACTTAATTTTTCTAAGCAAAAGGAACCGCGCGTACTGATCGTCGTACCAACCCGCGAGCTGGTGATCCAGTTGGTCGGGGAGGTCAGAAAATTAACCCCCTATATGACAACGCGGGTAGAGGGCGTGTACGGCGGCACCAATATCAATACTCAAAAGATACTGGTAGTCAATGGATTGGATATTCTGGTGGCCACGCCGGGCCGTTTGGTGGACTTGGCATTGAGTGGCGCGTTGAACCTCAAATACGTCCGCCAATTGGTGATCGACGAGATAGACGAAATGCTGGGCCTCGGTTTCCGTGCCCAACTTACCAACATCCTGGACCTGCTGCCCCGCAAGAGGCAGAACCTGCTCTTTTCGGCCACCATGCCAGAAGAAGTGGATGACCTGATCGAGACTTTTTTCAATAAACCGATCACTATTGAGGCGATGCGGGCGGGTACACCACTGGAGCGCATCGTGCAGCAGTCGTATGAAGTGCCGAATTTTTTTACCAAAGTAAACCTGCTCGAACATCTGCTGGCCACCGATCTGTCCATGCGCAAGGTGTTGATTTTCAGTGCTTCCAAGCGGATGGCCGACCAAATTCATGCCCGATTGGAGGAGGGTTTCCCGGAGCAATTCGAGATTATCCACTCCAACAAATCGCAAAACTACCGCATCAATGCCGTCCGCGACTTCGAGGATGGCTCACGCCGGGGACTGGTCACTACCGACCTGCTCGCCCGCGGTCTGGACGTGACGGACGTGACCCACGTCATCAATGTAGATACGCCTGCCGAACCGGAGAGCTACATCCACCGTATTGGGCGAACGGGGCGCGCCGATCGTGAGGGCGCGGCCCTGCTTTTCGTCACTGCCGCCGAGCAAGCCGCCCGACAGGCCATCGAGGCATTGATGGAAAAAGAAATCCCGCTGTTGCCGCTGCCCGAAGGCTTGGCCCTATCGGATCAATTAACGGAGGAAGAAAAACACCCCGGACCCGAAAAAAATTACCTGGCTCCGCCGCCCGTCCGCGAGGGTGCTTTTCATGAAAAGAAGGACAGGAACAAAAAGGTGAACCTGGGCAATAAAACCAAGTACTTGCGGGAAAAGAAGTACAAAAAGCCGATCAAAAAAGGCGGTAAAAAGAAGTAGGTAGGCCCATCATTTCTTTTTAGCTAGTCGAATGCCCGTGAGCAATTCCACAAAATCATCGGTGGAAATAACCTTGACTAATGGGAAGAGGATTTTTTTCAGCATTCTGAAATGCTTGTCTTCAGTGCAAATAAAATCAGCGTTTGCCGCAATGGCACAGTCCACAAACTTGTTGTCGTCCGGGTCAATAGTAATTAGGTTCCAAAAATAATATTTTTGGACGCGGACGACATCGAAAGAATTTTCGAGTGCCTGCATTGTGTTTATGCCGACTTCCGGACGGAACTTTTCCTCTAATTTTTCAGCATACTCAGCAAGAATATCAGTTGTGACGCAGAGTTCGAACTCACCTTTTTGAAAAGTTTGCCAAATTATATGGTAGTCCGTCCGTCGGGAAATGGACATGAGCAGAACGTTCGTATCAAGGACTACGCGCTTCATTCCGCTCCTTTTCTATAAGGAGTACGCATATTTTCTTTTTTGAACTGCTCGAAGGTATATGCTTTTTCATCCCAATCTTTGTCGGCGGCGGCGGTTGCTTTTTCTGCGAAATAGCGAACTATCATGCGCTGAATGGCTTTTAAATCCTCTTCAGATATGTCCTGTGCAAAAAGTTGGAGCAGTTGCAGCTGAATATTACCTAGTGGTCGCTTAGCTGATGCAGTCATCATTTTTTATTTTATGCAAAAATAGAGGTTTTCGTTTTTTAAAGATGGTTGGTCCATTTCAAATCGGATGCCGCCCTGGAAGTAATCCAGGCGCAGAGCGGTAAACTGCGTGGAGCCCTGGACCCGGCTAACCAGACCTTCGCCTGGATTGTGGAACTGAAAACCTTTGAGGGCTTCAATAGTGTCCTGCAACGGGAGCATTTCAAGGAAAATTATTTGGAAACCGATAAATACCCCAAAGCCATTTTCCAAGGAAAAATCATCGAAAAGATTGATTTTCAACAAGATGGTACGTATACAATACGCGCCAAAGGCAAACTCCTGATCCACGGCATAGAGCAGGAACGCATTCTCAAAAGCCAGCTGGAAATGAAGAACGGTAAGGCTATCATTCGTTCCTCGTTCACCGTGCTGCTGAACGACCACAACATCAACATTCCCAGAATTGTCCACCAGAAAATTGCCGAGGAAATCCTGGTCACGG
>JAYUXG010000691.1:0-6467 GCA_043753125.1 Saprospirales bacterium
GCAAAACCTTATCGTTTTCCAAAAGCGACGAAATGCATCAACTATACCTCCGGTTGTTCATTTACAACTATAACGTATCACTCATAAAGTAACACTACCTACGCATAGAGGATATGGGCGGCGTGGTGTCCACTATTTTTAATCATCCGGTGGAGTACATCGGCCGGAAAGTAGGCGTGGTTGCGGAAGATCGCAGCTATGCCGAGTCATGACCAGGGTATTGGGGTTGGAAGTGCGCTACCACCTATTCCCCGGGAAGAATTTGCGGGTTTCGGGTTCCCCAGTGCGGAAGAGTTAGCCAATATGTTTGATGTTACAGCGTCAGTATATTCCCAATCGCCTGATCGTCCCGATATTACCTTTTTTCAAACAATTCAAAACCAACAACTTATGAAGAATTTTATTTTCGTGGTCATCGGTGCCGTATTGGTCCTGACCCTGGCTTACTGCACCCAGCAAGATGCCAAAGCTGCCCCCGCAAGCAAGTCGGCCATGACCACTGCCGACCAGGTAAAGCACGGCGAATACTTGGTGACCATCGGCGGCTGTAGTGACTGCCATTCGCCCAAGGTGATGACGCCGATGGGTCCCGCTCCTGACCCGAAACGCCTGTTGTCCGGCCACCCAGTAGAAGAGCCGCTACCCGCTATCACCGAAAAGAAAATGGTCGCTCCCGGGCAATGGGTACTGTTCAGCCCGGGCCAGACCGCCACAGCTGGCCCCTGGGACACGTCCTTTGCCGCCAACCTTACGCCCGACGATACAGGCATTGGCAACTGGTCGTATGGCGCAGTTTGAAAAAGCCATCCGAGAAGGCAAGTCGAAGGGCCTGGACGGTACCCGCCCGATGTTGCCACCGATGCCCTGGCCCAACATCGCCAAATTGAGCGATGAAGATTTGCAGGCGGTCTTTACTTACCTCAAATCGCTGCCACCGGTGAAAAATGCCGTACCCAATCCACTGGCCACCCATCATCTAAGTGTAATGCCAAAACGGTGATCGGGCATCACCGACTACCTCAACGAGAACGAGTCCACGGTCGGGGCCTGGTACAGCAACGTGGACAGTATCTGGGAGACGGATGTGATACTGCACAACTTCGTACTGGAACCCAATTTTCCAGTCGGCACAGAGTGGTCATACTCGAACACAAACTACCTGCTGGCGGTAAGGATTATCGAAAATGTGACCGGGCAGCCTTGGCACCAAGTGGTGCGCCAACGGCTGCTGGATCCACTCGGTCTCGTCCACACCTTTGTCTTTCCATGGGAAACGCCTGGCAATCAGCCTTTTTCGCACGTCTGAGTCGATCTGGATGGCAATGGTACGGTAGAAGACCTGCAAGACTTGGGCATCCCGACGGAAGGCCTGTTCAGCTTGGCGAGCGGGGCGGGCTGCCTGTTGAGTACCCTGGAGGACCTGGTACGGTTCAGCGAGCGGCTGTATGGCGGCCATGTGCTACAGCCCGCTACGCTCGCAGCTATGCAAACCGACCAAGTGCAGGATGCTACCCAAGGGTTCCTTTACGGTTTGGGTACCACCTCCTTTCCGATGCCACAAAACCTGGAAAACTGGGGCCACGATGGCGACCTGCTCTACAAATCAGTGGCCTTCTATTATCCGACGGAAAATATGTCGCTCGCGGTGCAGCAAAATGACGACCGCACGGCTGACCCGGACGGAGTGATCGATTTGTACGAAATCTACTTTAATCTGCTTTACGAACCCATATCGGCAACCCATGAAGTGGGACAAAATATGGGTGATTTGACGGTATTCCCGAACCCGGCGAGCGAATCGGTGCAGCTGCAATTCAACAAAAACGTCCATCTTGATTTCCCCCTGCGCTGTGTGCTAACAGACGTGAACGGACGGACCGTACTATCACAAGTACTTGATAGTGAAGCAGAGGATATTTTGATCGGGCAGTTGCCAGTAGGGGTATATGGGCTACAGGTCGGTGGGTTTTCGGGGCGGTTGGTGCGGAGATGAGGAGTTAGTGGGAGTCTCACTTAAAATGAGGCTCCCACTGTAGTGCAACCAATCATCAAACCTTCGCAATGAGCCCCAGCAAATCGGGCTTCTTTGCCCTGGCCACCGGCAGCGAGTGGCCGTTTGCCATCACGATTTCGCCGCCTTCATTGCGCATTATTTTTTTGATAAATTTCAGGTTGACGAGGTAGGAATTGTGCGCCCGGAAAAAGCCGGGGTTGTTGAGCAATTCTTCAAATTCCCGGAGCGACTTGGATAGCAAAACGGGCTTGTTTTGGTCTTTCAGGTACACCGATACATAGGCCCCGTCCGACGCAACGTATTGAATATTCGCCACTTCCACCATCAACAATTCCTGGCCGACGGGAAGGGCGATGCGTTCCGGCACCGGGTTGTTTTTCAGGTGGTACACAGCATCCAAGCGGGCGGGGCTTGGGCTGGCATTTTGCCGGGCCTTGCTTACGGCGGCCATGAGTTCGGCTTTGTCAACTGGCTTCAACAGGTAGTCAAGGACATTGAATTTGAAGCCCTTGATCGCGTACTGGTCGTAAGCAGTAGTGAAAACGACCTTGAAATCCAGCGGCTCGCAACGGCGCAGCAACTCGAAACCATTGAGCATCGGCATTTCGATGTCTAAAAAAATCAGTTGTGGCCGCTCCCGGCAAATGGTCTCCAGGGCCAGTTCCGCGTCATTAAAAACGCCTTGAACCTGTATTTCGGGGCAGTATTTTGCCAAAAGCACCTGCAAAACGTCGGTGCAATTGGGTTCGTCGTCAATTAGAAAGGTGTTCATGTTTTATTATTTTAAAGACAAACCAGTACCCTCGTACCGGCGGCCTCGCCCTTTTCATTTTTCAAATCCTCTGTCGTCACCACGGCATTGGTTCCATAGAGCTGGTTGATGACTCCCAGCCTTTCGGCGGTCATTTTCATGCCGAGCGACTTGTTGACGGTAGCCGAACGGCTTTTGAGTTCGATTGCCCGCTGGCGGCCAATGCCGTTGTCTTCCACTTCGATGCAGCACTTTTTTCCTTCGTGAAATATCCGCACCTGCAGCATTCCCGGCGTTTTTTTGTGCATCAACCCATACCAGATGGCGTTTTCGACAAAGGGCTGAATGAGCAGCGGCGGCACTTCCAGATGTTCCGTTTGCACGTCGGCGGCGACCATCAACCGGTATTCAAAACGGTTGGAAAAACGCATTTGCTCCATCTCTACATAAAGTTGCAGGGCTTCAAGTTCTTTATCGAGCGGTACGGTTTCGCTGCGGCTGTTGTCTAGAATCAGGCGTATAAGACGGCTGAATTTGATCAGATAATCCGATGCCTCTTTGGGCTGGTTAACCAGAATGAACCGGTTGATGGAACTGAGGCAATTGAACACAAAATGCGGGTTCATCTGCGCCCGCAGCGCGGTCATTTCGGTGCGGGCAAGGCGTTGGTTGAACGCCGTTTTCTGTGCTTCTTCCTTTCGAATCTGGCCAATTCGCCAGCGATAAACCGCCCAAATTGTGCCGACCAAAGCCGCTGCCGCCAGCAAACGAAACCCTAAGGTTGCCCAAAAAGGCGGCGAAATATGAATGTTTAACCGGATGCCCGGCGGGTTTTGCGGGCCACCTGACCCTCGCCGGCGGCACCCGCGTGCAGGCCCAAAGTGGGGTTGGCATAAATGTGACCGAACCCAACGCCACCCTTTTTGGCTCTCCCGCCATCGGTTTCCGGGATTTCATGCGCTCGCACGTGGTGTTTAAGCAACTACCGGATTTGCAGAAGAAAGTGCTGGCCCTGGAAAAGCGGTTGAAGAAAATGGAAGGCAAATGAGTGGCCCCAAGCTTCAGCCGTAGAGGGCATTCGCGTTAACGCACCAGCAGTACTGTTCCCTGTACTTGTTGCCAGGCTTTTAGATCTGTAGTTCGATAGGTGATCAGATAAGGGTAAACCCCTGCCGGCATCGGTTTGTCCCGAAATGAACCGTCCCAACCTTTCAAGTCAATTCCGCCTTCCCGATAGACCAGCTCGCCCCATCGGCTATACACTACCAGCGTAATTTCGTCAATGCTGCGTCCGAAGACGTTAAAGTAATCGTTCTGTCCATCATCATTGGGCGAAAACACATTAGGGACGTATAGGCGTGACGGACAACCCACTACCAGCACGCTACTGGTCTTTTCCCCACAGGCATTTGAAGAACGAAGCGAGTACGTGCCTGGATTATGCACCATGATCGTCGGCGTCTGGGTACTGGTTGACCAGGTATAATTGGGTAATGCCACCGAGGGGCGCAGTTCGACCGGCGTGTTACGCTCGTCCTGACACAGGTCGAGCGGTCCCCCCAAGTCAAAGTCGGGTACTTCCGGCAGCACCTGGATGAAGAAGGAGTCACGCAGCAGCCCACAGTCAGTCTGGATTTCCAGCGTGTAGGGACCGCCCGCAGCAAAGAGTGCCTTTAGACCACTCTCTCCATGGCTCCAACTGTAACTGGAAAAGCCCAACGGTGCAGTTATGCTGATTGGGAATTGGCTACTGCAGACGGTCGTATCAGGGAGTGCCAGCACAGCGTAGGCAGCGGGCTTCACGCGTATGGTATCGGTCACTTCGCCGCAGCCCGCAACCAGTACTTTCACCCAATAGGTACCCGGAACACTGATCTGGACAGCTGGCGTGGTATCGCCGGTGTTCCAGATGTAGCGATCGAAACCTGTCCGCGCTTCCAGCGTAATAGGAAACTGGCAGGCGGTAGTATCATGGGTAGTAAAAATAGGTTCACTCACTTTAACCACAGACACATCGTCAATATAGTAGTAGGCAATAAAAATATCCTGCGAGGCCGGGTCGGCGGCCGGGCGTATAATAATCGTATCAGTGGCTTGGCGGGTACGAAAGTTTCCAATAGTCAGCCACTCCTCTCCGCCCTTTGCTTTAAATACACCCTGTACCAGTTGCCAGGTACCAGTATCACGGTCTATTGTACCCTGCTGGGTGATTTGAGGGTCTAACAGGATGGCTGTTTGACTGGTAGGTACTTGCAGAATGGGCCGGGCATCGTTTAAAGGCTGTTGCTGGGTAAGTGCCATAGCCATGTCGCCGATGGCTACGGCATGGTACTTATGGGTGGTTTCATAAGTGAGCGAGAGGTAGAATTGACCGCAATACAGGGCGCCAGGCTCTAATTTTTTTTGTAAGCGGGTCTGGATGTATTCCCGGCTATCTCCGAAAGGGTTAAAAACAAGATTCAGGCTATAGGGAAGGATTCCCATATAGGCATTGTCGGTATGGGGATATTGGTACCCAAACCAGTTGCGGGGTACGGAAAGATTTAATCCGTCTGATTGGCAACTGTTGTAATAATCGGGTGATTCATTGTTGGGCGAAATACAGTATTGCGCTGTACGATACAGCAACGGGTCGTCAAACCAAAGTGTATCAATGCCCCAATAAGCAATGGCACAGGTGTTCGTAGTCTCAAAAGAAGGATTACGCACGAGGTTGGTTTGCGCCTGGAGGATGAACGGACACACGCAGCTGATCAACAATCTAAATATTCTATGGGTAGCCATAATTTATCGGGTTAAATGCATAGAGCGTCCGAAAGTCGAAACGACTCGCGAACGCTCTTTGTGAAGCCTACGGTGAATTAATTTTTTATTACACGCCCGGTCTGGACTTGTCCGTTGGCAGTAAAACGCCACCCGTAGATGCCGACCGGCAGATTTTCCAGATTCAGTCCTTCTTGCAGGTCCGGGTATGGGCCGGTTAAGTCCCGCTGAAAACCCGCTACTGTGCGACCACTTTGGTCAATAAGATTAAACTCGGCACTACCTGCCTGTAGCGAAGCAGCTACTATGTGTAGCATTCCGTTAGTTGGACCGGGCCAGACAAACAGGGGTGTTTGGTGGATAAGGATGCCGCTCAGCACCTCGGTTTTACTGAGCGGGCTGTAGATGTTACGGATACGCTCATCGAGCGATTGGGCCTGGCATGGCTGAGCCAGCCTGCCCATTGCCGCCAGGAGCGGCAAGAGGAGGAAAAACTTACGCATAATTAAATAATTTAGGCGTGAAAAAAATTAAATGATGGAATTTTTATCAGTCGGGCTGGTAGATCACGTCGAACCGACCATTCGTCACATCGAGCGTATCTTTGTTCGTTTCATCAATGAGCCGGAACTCGAAAGTGCCAGCGCAGATATTGGCATCCGTATCCAGTTTACGGATATTTACATTTATAGGGTACAGCGTATCCAGGACGTATATAGAGGTATGTGTGGAGAAACCCGGCTGCGAAAAAACACACTCAATATCTTTACGCTCGACATTATTAAAATCAATGATTCCAGTTCCAAAGAGTGGCGTTATGTTAAAACTAAATTTATCATATACAATGGTTCGTAAAGAATCAGGCGGCTATTTTGCCAAGATTGTATAGTTGTTGGAGTGCCGGATGATTTTTTGTGAGGTTCGGGAAATTGGCGAACA
>JAYUXG010000692.1:0-2620 GCA_043753125.1 Saprospirales bacterium
TCCGACCGCTCATCACTCGTTTGCCAGAGGTGAAAGGAAAGGTGCCGCATGGCAATTTTGTTGCCTTTCAAGACATACAATCGGTTGACTATGAGGAGATTGCCATTGCCCTCGATTTTTCGGAGGCCGACCAAAAAGTGCTGCAACACGCCTTGCACATCGGCGGCAAGGAATGTCAGTATTTTCTTATCCACGCGGTGGAGACCGCCGGGGCCTGGGTGATGGGCAGCGACATCAGCGACTATGAATCGGATACGGACCGACAAAACCTGGAAGCCTACGCTACCCGGTTGCGCGAGTTGGGCTATCGGTGCGAAGCACTCATCGGTTTTGGGCCAGCCAAACAAGCCATCCCCAAATTGGTGAACGAAACAGGCGTTGACCTGCTGGTGATGGGCGCGCACGGCCATAAAACCATGAAGGACTTGATCTTTGGCACGACGGTCGGGGCGGTGCGCCATGCCGTGCAGATTCCGGTGCTGATTGTGCGGTAGTTGTAAATATTCTGAGGATGTGAGGATTTAAATATAAGAATTAATAAAAAAATATATAATTTTTTTATTAAATATACCCTAATTTCGCCCTCACTAAGTATTTTTTCACCTAATTTCGTTAAATCAAAAAAATGAAAAAGACATTACTAATTGCCATTTTCTCTATCTTGGCGGTATTGCTTCCATTTGCCTGCAAAAAAGAAACTTTTAAGGAAAACGAAGAACCAATATCAACTAACTCCTCACAGGCTGCTGACCGATCGTCATCCCATGAGTTTTACTCGGGCGGAAGCACTTTGAGCGATGAAAATGACGCTGTGAATAAAACCATGCTGGGCAATGTCAGGCCAAACCCATACACTGTAGCAAACTTTACAGCGGCTTACAATACACTTTATGAGCCAGACATCCCTTCCCTACCAACTACGCACTACTATGTCAAATTTTTGCCAGCTACGCAAAACGATGTGGTAGTGTTAGCCAAAAGTGATTTGAACCTTTATGAGTATGCATTGGATAGAGAGGTCATTAAAATGGGCAATGCTTATAAAGAAGCAGGAACTCCGGCGAGCCAGTTGATTCCATTCTATGCCGTAGTAAGGGCTGGTCAATCGCTTCCCAATATACCCTACCAAAATCTAGCCAATCTGCATTTGGGTTCGATGGATGAAAGATTGGTGAGGGCTGCCCTGCAACGATTGGGCTACAACCCCGATGTAATCGGCTACATCATGCCCGACGACCCAGGGGATGGTAGCGGTGGCGGCGGTGGTGGCACCGCTGAGCTCCAACTGAACGCCTGTGGCTGTCAGGTGTACAAAGAACAGCGTAAGCCGGGCGGGTGTATTCAGGTGAGGGACGTGGAAAAGGGAGTTTTCGAGGGGGTCAAAAATGTCAAGGTGATTATTAAGGACACGTGGTTTACCGAAGTAGAGGCCTGGACGGACGACAATGGTTGTTTTAGAATAAACAACAGGCACTATGGCCAAGCCTGGATGTGGGTTAGGTACAGAAGTGACCGGGTACAGGTCAGGGGAGCAAGATCAAGTTTTGACGCGGTTTGGGAGTGGGCTTTCCCGATCAAGGACTATGTGGGGGTGCTGGATGGGCCGGTATTTAACAATATTGAGGTGAGATACGATATGTGGAATAACCAAGGATCTGCTGCCCACCTACAATGGGGAGCAGCGACGGTAAACAATGCCGTAAACGAGTTTATTAGTTATGCCATTGCGGACGGCATCAATCCACCGCCACCCTTCTTGGATATTTATGTCGGGCGAAACCACGATTATGGATATGCGCTGATGTCGAGCCAGACCCTGATCTCCCAGGCTGTATTTACTGTTTTAATCCAGACTTCTTATTTCGCCGGCCCCTTTGGACCATTAATTGCAGTAATTGGTGCCAGCGTGGTACAAGCCTATCTGCCCGATATTTATGTGGGCATCGATTATCGGAACTCGGACCGATTGAAATGGTTGGCTTATCACGAAATTGCCCATGCCTCTCACTGGACAAACGTGGGAGGAAGCAGCTACTGGGACAACGTGGTGAACGCCGAGGTGTTTGCGGGCGGACACGGCAGCTTTGGCAGTCAGAATGCCGGCCTGATCTCGTTGGTCGAGTCGTGGGCGGACCATATTGGTACTACCTACGCCGATAGAACGTATGGCGGAAGCACCAGTATTGGAGAAACATATCTTGCACGGTTAGAAACAAGCAGGAACGAAAGTGCCAACCATATTCCAATTGGTTTTTATCACGACCTCTTTGACACGGCAGCCGATACCCAACAAGCGTGCAATGTAATTGACGGCGGCTGTGGCCCGATCAATGATATGGCCAGTGGTTTCACCAATGCCCAGATGTTTGCCTTGATGGATGCGTCCACTATCTCCCCAATCGGTTTCAGGGACCGATTGATACAAGGCAGCTCCACCACGACCCAGATTCAGGTTGGTGCTCTTTTTAATAGTTACGTACAATAATTTCCATAACCGGTGGCGGATGTAGCCTGCAAGGCCACATCCGCCATCTAATTTCTATAAAACCATGAAGGTCCTATTCTTCTTCTGCCTGATTTCCGCCGCCCTATTGGCTTGCACCAAGCGAGAAAATTGCCC
>JAYUXG010000693.1:0-2616 GCA_043753125.1 Saprospirales bacterium
CTTCCGCATGGCGCAAAGTAAGCCCTCGCCCGTCCCGTCCGACTATGCGGGCATACCCACCGACACCCCGCACCCGGCCCTGTTCGTCCGCCTGAAAAAGTGGCGCACTGATATAGCCGACGCACACGGAGTAGAACTGTACCAAGTGCTGCACACGCGCACCATGCTCGAAATCACGCAGCTCCTCCCCGTGAGTATGGCTGCCCTGAAAAAAATAAAGGGCATCGGCGCGGCCAAAAGCCAACAGTTTGGCCGTGACTTGATTGCGCTTATTCAAGACTACTGCACCGAACGCCAGATCGAGACCGATCAGATCCCTGGGCTGGATATACCGACAAAAAAGCCCGTAAAGCCCGATACCAAAAGGTTGAGTCTTGAACTGTTTCGAGCAGGCCAGAGCATCGACGAAATAGCCCAAGCACGCAGCTTGGTGCGCGGCACCGTCGAAAGCCACTTGACCCATTTTGTGGGCTTGGGAGAACTGGACATTTTTGCCCTGCTGGACCGGGAACAGGTGGGAGAAATCGAACAATTTTTTTTGGACAACCCAGCTGCCTCCAACACGGAAGCGAAGACGCATTTTGGGGAGAAGTACTCTTATGCCGATCTTCGGATGGTCAGGCGGTATGTTGGCGCACCAGGGGGCAGTGAGTAAGTCAAAACGACTTGGCGCACCAGCAGGCTGGCTTTTTTGAGCGAAATACGGTGATAGGAACAAGGTGGACAATCCCTGCCAACACTGGAATCTATCTCCGCCAGTTCCCTATCTTCGCTCCGCATTAAACAACATTATGAGAAACTTTCTACTCTGTCTGCTGATTTGGAGCAGCAGTACTGCCACTTGGGCCCAATCGCAGGCGATTCGGGTAAGCCGCCCGGTAGCGGACCGTGGCAATTTCAACCCCGATCTCCAGCCGTTCTACCACGGCGTAGCCTCCGGCGACCCAACGGCCAGCAGCGTGATCATCTGGACGCGTATTACGCCACAGGACAACCAAGCGGCCATCATCGGCACTTACCTGGTGGCTACCGATACGGCCTTTGTCAACTTGGTGACCAGTGGATCGTTCACTGCTCTGGCTGCGGAGGACTACACCGTGAAGATTGATTTGACCGGACTTACGGCGGGTATGATTTACTATTATTATTTCCAGGCACTGGGGGCTAATTCGCTGATCGGTCGCGCGAAAACCTGCCCGGAAAGCACGGCGATCACTAACCTGAAGTTCGCGGTGGTCTCCTGCGCCAATTACGAAGCCGGTTTTTTCAATGCATACGGTGCGGTGGCCGAACGCAACGATTTAGATGCGGTCATTCATCTCGGCGACTATATTTATGAGTATGGGACCGGCACCTATGGCTTGCCGGACCGGGTCAATGAACCACCCAACGAGATTATCACCCTGGCCGATTATCGTACGCGCTACTCGCTCTATCGCCTCGATGCCGACCTGATCCGCCTGCATCAGCAACATACTTTTATCAACGTCTGGGACGACCACGAATCGGCCAACGGTTCCTATACCGACGGGGCCGACAACCACCAAGCCAATGAAGGCTCCTGGGAGGCTCGCAAAGCCATTTCCAAACGGGTGTATTTCGAGTGGATGCCAATCCGGGACAATGCCAACAGTACCGTCTACCGCAAAATAAGCTACGGTGGCCTCTGCGACCTGCTTATGCTCGATACGCGCCTGGAAGGCCGGGGGCCAACGCCGCCGCACTTCGACACACCCGACGTACCGCCCCGGCATATTATCAGCGACACACAGTATAACTGGCTGATTGACCACCTGAAACAATCAAGTGCGCGCTGGAAGGTACTGGGCAATCAAGTGTTGTTTTCGACTTATAATGTAGGATTTATTGCCGGTCCGGTCGGCTTGCTGAGCATTACCGCGATCCGGGCCGCCGAAGACCAGTTTGCGGGCCATTGGGAGTCCTTCCCGACCCAGCGCAATGGCCTGATCGATTCCTTGCAGCAATTGAATATTGACAACGTGGTGATTATCAGCGGCGATTCGCATTCCAGTTGGTCGTTCGACGTGACCAAGGAAGCCGTGCGGTATCCATTCACCTCCAATCACCTGCCCAAGCCCAACCCATACAATGTCATCACGGGTGCTGGTTATGACCCGGATACGGGTGCTGGCAGCTGGGCGGTGGAATTTGCCACGCCCTCCATTTCTTCGACCAATTACGATGAAACTGCCGGTAATCTGGTCGCGGGCCAGGTCGAAATAGCAATGAACCGCCCGACCACAATCTTCAACGTGAACTATAACCCACACCTGAAGTACGTGGACCTTGACCGGCACGGATATTTCTTGCTTGATCTAACCACCGACAAAGCCCAGGCCGACTACTACTATGTGCCGACGGTCACTGCCCCGGCGGACGGTTCTACCTTCGGCAAAGCGATGCTGACCCTGCAGGCCCAAAATCATTTGCAGACCGGCACTACCCCCGCAGCACCCAAGCCAGTCCAAGACGCTCCGTCCCCTTTGGCACCGCTTCCATTCTTTTCCGGGGCCGATTTGCCCGCTTCCCCGGTCACGGTATTCAGCTGCCATCCCAATCCAACGGCGGGCGACGTGTACTTGCAACTTGGTTTTC
>JAYUXG010000694.1:0-2614 GCA_043753125.1 Saprospirales bacterium
TTAGTCAGTTGAACTGCGTCTTCGTTTAACACCCTCTGCTTCGACTATGCAAAACCATCGTACTTGTGCAATGCTGCCTAAACTGCTCCATAGGAGCAATATCTTTGTAGAACATTTTTATTATATAGTATGTATGCGTGCCGTTAGGTACGCCATGCGATGCGTGGTGGAATGCTACGAGGAATGCATTTCGGTAGCAATCCGATTAAAGTATCAATTTTTATTCTATAGGGCCTTTATCGGTGGTATCAACGTCATCAAAAAAATCGAACAAATATTCCATTTGAAATTCAACTTCATGGCGGCGCAAAAACGACAGGTATTCCTCTCGAAAAGAATGTTTTCGGTGATGCTCCGGCTGGTTCAAAATGTACTTTATCACGTTGTCCAGATCGCTCCGGGCATGAGAAAACGCGCCATATCCCTCCTGCCAAATAAATTTGAAAGGAGAAAAGTTCTTATCTTTGATAAAATTGGTGGTTTCCGTTTTCAACACCTGTATTGTATCGGATAGTGACAAAGCCGGATTTTGTCCGATTAGAATATGGGCATGATCAGGCATTAGATAAATAGTGAGCAACTTGTGTCTCTTGTTTTGCAAAAGGCCGGTCATATATCACTCCGTCTCTTCCCGAAAAAAGGGTTGGATAAGTGTTTGCCGATTTTTCACCGCAAAAATCAGGTGGATGTACAGTTGGGTGTAGGTATTTGCCATGCTGTCTGGCTGTTTGAACGAATGGCTTTCCCAATGGAAAGATAATGGCTACAAAGATATCGTCCCCACTGGAACGCTCACGGCTTATAGGCAAACAATAAAATCTCATCGTCGCCGTGGATTTCCTGCCAACGCACTTTCACGTAGGCTTCGTCCACGGCATCTACGCTGATGCCCGTGTAATCGGCCTGGATGGGCAGTTGTCGGTTGAACCGCCGATCCACCAACACCAGCAATTCCACCGCCTGCGGGCGACCGTAGTGTTGCAAGGCCGCCAACGCTGCCGAGATAGTGCGCCCGGTGTAGAGTACGTCGTCCACCAGCAGCACCTTTTTGCCCGCCATGATAAACGGAATATCGTTGGGATGGGGCACCAAGGGACCGTCGGCCATGCGGAAATCGTCGCGGTAGAAAGTGATGTCCAGTTTACCGAAATCAATTTTCCGCTGGTCCAGTAACGCTGTCAGGCGGGTGTGGATGCGCTGGGCGACCATCGTACCGCGCGGCTGTATCCCGATGATACAGGCATCGGTGAAGTCGCCCCAATCTTCCAATAGTTGGTGGCACAGTCGCTCGATGGTGAGTGCGAAGCGTTCGCGGGTGAGAAGGGTCTTTCCAGCGGTCATAGTCGTGGTGGCAATGGGGCAAAGATATTTTCCGGGACGGAGAAAATCCCTACTTGAGGCAGGATTCCCTGTTTTTGCACAGACGGCTGGAGATTTTGCCGTTGGACACTGGACGAATGGCTTGTAACATTATTAACCAGTTACCACCTATTGCTATGGAAGTTTTGTCGAAAAAAATGACTTACGCTGACCTCCAAGAACTGGACCTCCCGGAAGGCGATACCGGCATCTATGAACTCCTAAACGGCGAAATCATGCGACGGTCATCTCCCAATATCCCACGCCAAAGAGTTTCGCTCAAGCTCATCCGGCATCTGGACCGCTACAACGAGGAAAAACAGCTGGGGGAGCTTTTCCACGCCCCTTACGATGTCTGTTTGGACGAAAACAACGCGGGCATTCAGCCAGATATCCTCTTTGTGAGTCATGAGCGCAATTTTGTCATCCTCGACAACAATGGCATCGTGGGTGTCCCCGATTTAATCATCGAAATATTGTCAAAGGGTACAGCAGGCAAAGACCGGGGCATCAAAAAAGACATTTACGAGCAGTTTGCGGTCCGCGAATACTGGATCGTGGACCCGCAGGCCCGCAGCATCGAGGTGTATCAGATCCAGGACAACCGCTATCGGCTATGCTCATTTGCCGCCGAGGAGGGCACCATTCAGTCGTCGGTGCTGACCGACCTCGAACTGGATGTCAGTACGGTTTTCTAATCCAGGGCTTTGGACATTCCGTAAGATGACACCTTTCCCGCTGGTCAAGAGGTCACCTTACTACACTTTTCAGAATCCCTATTCCCCGCTCAATTTCCGTTTCATTGACCGCCGCAAAGCCCAGCCGCGTAGCGTTGAGGTGCTGGCTGTAGTACAAACCATCGGAAATCCACAGCCCGCTGGCGCGGCTTTTGCGGGCGAGCTCGGGCAGCGGAAAAGCCCGGTCGAAGCGCGCCCACACCGCCAGGCCGCCGGTGGGTACGGAAAATTCGACGACGTTCCCCAGCTCCGCTTTCAACATTTCGCAGAACAGGTCGCGTCGGCGGTGATAAATTTTCTGGGCTTTCTTCAAGTGGCGGCGCATTTCGCCATCGCGGAAAAGCTCGGCCACCGCCGCTTCCAGCAGGTTGTCGCCCTGCCGGTCGATGATGCGCCGCAGGTTGGCCATGCCCTCGATGACTTCCGCCGGCGCCACTACGTAACCGATGCGCAACGCCGGGGAAAATACCTTGCTCAGCGAACCGACGTAGACTACATGGTTGCCGGCGTCGGCGGCG
>JAYUXG010000695.1:0-2613 GCA_043753125.1 Saprospirales bacterium
GCGGTATAAAGGCCCATTCCAACCCTTTTCAAGCAAGACAGTACATAAGCAGATAGTAAGGTGTCCTTTGCAAATTTGCCTATTGCAAAATCCCCGCTGAGCTGGCACGGTCATACTGCTGCAAATTGTACCGCTCAATGATCTCGATCAATTTCTCGGCATAGGTACGATCCGTGGCATAGCCCAGTTGCTTCAGACCGTAGGCCCACTGTCGGTAGTCTACTCCCTTCTTTTTCAGGCGGGCATAACGGCCCGAGGCCAGCATTTGGCTGTGCGCACGCCAGCTATCCCAGGGGTTTTGGTATTTGCGAAAGAAATCTTTGTGCGTATCATCGGTAAAGTTGGTACAGTGGCCCTTTGGGCAGTGCCGCGAAAAGCATTTAATGCCAAAGTGGTTGTTATTGTTCCGCGCCAATTTGCTGTCGCCCGCCCGGCTCTCAATGAGGCCCTGCGCCAGGCAGATGCTGGCCGGGACGCCAAACTTTTCCATTTCCGTGATGGCTATTTTTTTGAACCGCTCCACATAGTCACGGGTCATCTGCTCGGTCAGTTGGCGCGAACCCACCGGGGCAGCCTCATTGCCTCCTTTGCGACGAGGGTTGGTGTTGGTAGCGGTGGTGCTGACTTCCAAAGTCGTTTCCAAAGCTTTGCCGCTGGAGAAGATGGAGCGTGAGAACGGTCCGGGTTTATCAGTGCCGGACGTGGCCACCAAGTAGCCAAGCACCAGCACCACCGCTATTTTAAGCCAGGCTTGCCGCCGGAACGCTCCGTACGTGAGCCGGTTGAGCTGCCAGCGCAGCCCCAGCCAGGAACGACGCACGCGTCTCCACACCTGACTTAGCAACACGCCTGTGGGGGCCGCCTCCATGGGGTTGGGAATATATTTGCCGGGTACCATGCTTTTGGCCGGCTTGCGCGGGGTTTTGGAAGCGCGCGCTTTTTGCTGCACGGAAAAAGATTCCGTTTCCGATTGATGTTTAGATAGACTCATGGCTGGGCGGAATGGACGGTGAAGAGACAGTGGATGACGTGGTGAAGTGTGAGCTGCACAAATGTAAAACAAAAAGTTTTTATAAAAATTCACTATCTGCGAAAGATTACGTTCTCATCTCCCGCTCTGGGCCTAATGTTAGTAAATATTTAGCGCATTTTCGTTTATAGATCAACGAGATAGCAAAAATAAAAAGGCAAAAAAGATTTTTTTATTAACACAAAAAGTTTTTATTGTACAAGCCACTGGCCACACCCTTGCTAGTTGGAAAACCAAATAATATCGCTATATGGATCGGCAACCAACCTAGGCCTACGCCTTTGCATCCTTGTGGGTAGTGCTTGCGAGTTGCTTGCATTATCACTTACCCACATTCACGTATCCGCTTGGCAGCGTTTGCAACTGGTTCGCCGTTTCCCTCCTCGGATCGGAACATCGCGGGCAGGTTTGGCCAAACGAATATGATTCTCTAACTTTCCAACGGAAATCAACACATGGATTTCGCCCTTAATTTGGAACGCGCCGAAAAAGACTTGGTCGCTGCCCTGCTTCGCCAAGAACGGTGGGCACAACAGCAACTGTACGAAGAGTACTATGGCAAGATGATGGGCATCTGCCTGCGCTACGCCGGTTCGCGCGACGAAGCCCTCGACCTGCTGCACGAGGGCTTTATCAAGGTGTTCCAGAACGCCAGCCGCTACAAGCCCGGCACCTCTTTGCCCGCCTGGATCCGGACGATCGTGGTGAACACTTGCATCGACTATTACCGGCGCAATGTGCGCCGCCGCACCGAAGACCTCCACGAAGCCAACCAGTTCTCCAGTGACCAGCCCGACGTATTGAGCGGCCTGACCGAACAGGAAATATTGGGTGCCGTGCAGCAACTTTCCCCGGCCTATCGCGCCGTGTTCAATCTGTACGTAGTGGAAGGTTACTCGCACAAAGAGATCGGCGATGCACTACAAATCACCGAAAGCACCAGCCGCAGCAACCTCGTGAAAGCCCGTACCAAACTACAAGAGTATTTCGTCGCCAAGCGCATGGAATTTGCACAAGACCGTTGAATATCAAATTACGTCATGGACAACAATACATTTGATTCCCAGTTGAAGTCGGCCCTGGAAAACCTGGAAGTGCCGCTCGAACCAGCGGCCTGGTCCGCGTTCGAGCAACGCTTTCCAGCCCCCGCTCCAATGCCGGACGACGCGGTGGACCAAGCAGTGCTCCGGTCGCTGGAGCAGTTGGAAGTGCCGTACCAGTCGGCGCATTGGGAGCAGTTGGCCCGCCAGATGGTCCGCATTGAGCAGTTGCGTCGCCGGATCGGGATATCCAAGGCCGCCGAGGCTGCTATCCTGCTGTTGCTGTTGCTCTTGGGCAGTGCCTATGGCTTCTTTGGCTTCGAGCCTTACCACCGCGCCGCGCCGCAGGAAGTACCCGCCCAGACTACACCGATGGCCGAAGTCGGCAAAGCAAAAGTCGGTCAGCAGACCAGCGGCTTGGCAATAACCGGCAAGAACACCGTGGAAAACGCAGACAACTTTTTCGTGCCGTTGGATGCCGCACAAAGGACTGGTAATCAAAATATTGAAAAAGCAGGGGTTGTTTCTGAAACAACACTTACC
>JAYUXG010000696.1:0-15178 GCA_043753125.1 Saprospirales bacterium
TTCGGCAAATAGGCTGGATCGCCACAAGGTACTGAAGGGTCATCGTTGACCAGAAAAGGAGAAAATAGTGGGTCGGTGCCAGAGTGCCGGGCGGCCAAGTTGCTATAAGTACCCGTCCAGCGGTTGCCTTGCAGCTTATTAATGCCATTGGTACCGAGATTTATGCCGTTGCCGTCCAAAAACAGACCGACATCGCCAGTGCCGCTGAACGTATTAGCCCCGACCTGGGTGTTCATACAGAGTTGGTTGAGCCGAATGCCCGTGCGGGCCGAAGCTAATAGTGTTTCCGCAAACAAAGGCGTTCGGGGTGGAGACCACATCAATACCGGATTTGAACTGCTGAAATTGGGTGCCGATATCATTGTTTTGAATGCGGTTCTCCTGGCCCGGTGAATTGATCGTACTGGTAAAGCGGATACCAGTGGCTAAGTTATTACTCGTGGTGAAAAGATGGTTGCCACGCACATAGTAATTGCCAGATAGGAATTCTATGCCGAAAGGTCCGCCAGCGAAGTTGCCCTGAAAAGCAGTAATAGTATTACCTTCAACCTGGGTCAAGCTCTGCGAATTATTGACATCTTGTACCCAAATGCCTCTTGTAAATGTACTATTGCCTAAATCAATTGTATTTCCTGTAATATTACAGGTACCCGAGGTGCCTTTCTCGGCGGAGATGACTTGCTGGGTAGCGAAGGCAACAGAAGTATTGAATCGATTGTTGGCGATGACGAACTGATGGTTATTGGTGTTTCGGATCTGAACACTATTGTATTGTATGTTTGAGAATAGGCTGTTGTAACACTTGATGGTAGAGTTTTCCGCCCGTATGGCTGCTTTGAGCTGGGCATTGAACGTATAGGGAGAAGTGGCTAAACTTCCAAGTCCATTCCACTGTATTTGTGTTCTTTGTACACATACCCGAGAGCCATCAGTGATAATTCCGACACAAGTATGCCCGTGAATTACATTGAGCGGATAACCGCTTATTCCAATAGGCACCTGGCTGGTACAATTGTTGATCACAAAGCGAGCATAGGATTGGCTAAAACTGGGCGTTATTAGCGATTTTTCATTCATGTTTTGCCAGTTTTCATTAAAAATGTTTCCGGCTATCCCAAATGAACATACTTTACTGAAATCCTGGATTCGTACCGATATATCGTTGCTATTAAAGTGGTTGTTATGAATCCGGCATACAGTTGGGTTGGTTATATCCAGCCCAACGAAAGCGTCCTCTATCGTATTTCCCCAAAACTCCAGCCAGCCTTGATTGGGCATTTTTATTCCTTGCCACATTTTTGCGCAACAAAATATCTGGCAATCCCGCAGCTCGAATTTGGCGGTCGTCGTTACGTTGATAAGCGCACCGGGGGCCATGCGCAGGGTGCAGCGTTCAAATTTGAAGGCACTACTGACCGTAAAGGTCCCCGATATTTCCAATACCTCGTTGCTCAAGCCCGTACCGAAATTGTTGGAATCTCCGTTGTTGATGGTCGGGCGCGTCAGCGCGGTCGTGCCAAATTGTGCGCAGAGGTCTTGGGCATCCACCGCCGAGAAAGGGACCAGTGCGCCAAAAGAAAGTTGTCTAGGGTGAAGAAATTTAGGCAAAACAGGTGTTTTACTGTACATCAATTATTCAACATCACCGGCATCACCAACATCAAAATATCCCGATTGAGATTTGGCTCCGCATCCACTGGTGTCAGGATACCCGCCCGGCTCGGCGTAGAGAGTTCCATCTTGATTTCCTCCCCATCCAGTACACCCAGCATTTCTACCAAAAACTTGGCGTTGAAGGCAATGCGCATGGGGTTGCCTTCGTAGGCGCAGGTCATTTGCTCGGTGGCCTCGTTGCTGAAATCGAGGTCTTGCGCGCTCACAGTCAGGCTTTTATCCGTCACGTCGAGCACCACTTGGTTGGTAGTCTTGTTGGCGTAAATGGCGATGCGTTTCAGCGAGTTCTGGAAATCGCTACGGCTCACGGTCATATTATTGGGGTTGTCCACCGGGATCACCGCGTTGTAATCCGGGTAGCGGGCATCGATCAGGCGGCAGACCAGGTTCATGTTGCCAAAGGAGAAAAAGGCGTTGGCCTTATTGAAGGAAACAGTGACTGCTTCGCCCGCTGGCAGCGCGTTTTTGAGCAGGTTGAGGGCCTTTTTTGGCACGATAAAGGTGGTGGTTACGTCGCCAGCCAGTTGGTGGGTCGTGTATTTCACCAGTTTATGGGCATCGGTGGCCACGCAGACCAGTTTGTTTTGCTCCAATTGAAAATACACGCCGGTCATGGCCGGGCGCAGTTCGTCGCCGGAGGTGGCAAAAACCGTCTTGTTGATCGCCTCCAGCAAAAACTGGCTGTTCAATTTCACCGTCTCCACCGTGTCCGCTTCGGGGATGTTGGGGAAGTCTGCTCCGTTTTCGCCCGCCAGTTTGTACTTGCCATAGGAGGAAGTGATTTCGATGCCAAAATTCTCCTCGTTCACCGTGAACGTGACGGGCTGCTGCGGCAGTGCTTTCAGCGTATCGAGCAGGATTTTGGCCGGGATGGCCACCGAAAAGTCGTCGTCGGCCAATACCTCGATGGTCGTGGCAATGCTCGTCTCCAAGTCGGTCGCGGCAATGGTCAACTGTTTATTTTCGATCTTAAATAGGAAATCCTCCAAAATGGGCAGCACGGGATTGGAACCAATGGCCCCGGAAGCGATCTGCAATTGCTTCAATAATTCGGTAGAGGAGACGCTGAATTTCATAGCGGACGGATGTGAATGGAAAAAATGGCAAATAGGCAAAAGGCAAAAAAGCAATGAACAAATTCCAAGTTCTTCTCCATGCACCCTCCCCCATTACGGGGGGAGTAGGAGGGGGGCTTACTCGCAAAGGGCAATAAGCAACAATAGGCAACTCACCTTTTGCCTTTTTGCCCTCTTTTTTCGGTGGCGGCAAATGTAGCATATCGAATACTCGCAAGTGGCCGAAGAAACCAACACTTTGTGGAAAAGCCGGAAAATTTGGTGTCGGTTTGCGCTGTTTTCCCCCTCATTACATAATTGGAACGCGGACGACGCGGATGCGGCGGATTCGCGCGGATTTTTTTCCACTGGTCATCAATAAAAATCCGCGAAAATCTGTCCAATCCGCGTCGTTTGCGTTCCCATCACTGTCGCGGTACGGATAGTACGAAATACTTACGAAAAATCTATCTTTGTCGCCCTTTTACCTGCCGTAGCCTTCGTCCGCCGTAGCCTCTTTTCCAGGCGCAGGAGGGTCATCAACTAAAAAAATGCTCAACCGTACCACCGCCCCGTCCATCTACGACATCCGCAACCTCCGGCTGCCACGCCCCCAGATCGTGCATCTGGACAATGGCATCCCGGTATATGTGCTGGATTCGCCGGCACCGGACGTCGTCAAGATCGAAGCCGTCTATCGGGCCGGTCGACCCGAAGAACTTAAGCGACTGGCCTCCCGCGCCACCACCCGGCTGCTCCGCGAGGGCACCCAGCAGCGCAGTGGGGCCGATGTGGCGGAGATTTTCGACTTTTATGGCGGTTCGTTGGCCACTCCGGCCAGCCTCGATACTGCCAACATCGTCTTGTTGTCCTTAAAAAAATATGCTGCGGAACTGTTGCCCGTCTTTGCCGAGGTATTGCAGGAGCCAGTCTTCCCGGAAGGCGAGTTGGAAACCTTCCGGCGCACCAATTTGCAGGAACTGCAAGTGGATTTGGAGAAGGCAGAGGTGGTGGCGTATCGGCAGATTACGGAGGTTATTTTTGGGGCCAACCATCCCTACGGCTACAATTCGGTGGCGGCGGACTACCCGGCCCTGCAAAGCAGCGACCTCTGGCAGCATTTTGAGACTTGGCACACCCCTGCCAATTGCCAGTTGTTCGCCAGCGGGCGCATTGACGATGTTATTTTGCAACTGCTCAATCACCATTTGGGACAAAACAAACGGATGGGAACAGTGCCCAGTTTCCACTCGGTGGTGGCTACCGGACCGCCCAAAAAAGTCAAGCTGGCGCAGCCGAACTCCCTACAGACGGCTCTCCGCGTAGGTCGCCGGATGTTCCCGCGTCCCCACCCGGATTTCAACGGAATGTTCGTGCTTAACACCATCCTCGGCGGTTATTTCGGCTCGCGACTGATGACCAATATACGCGAAAAAAAAGGCTACACCTATAACATCTATTCCACCTTGGATGCTATGCTGCACGATGGCTGCTTTTACATCGCCACCGAGGTGAACAGCGACAAGGCCCAAGCCACGCTCCGCCAGATCATGGCCGAGCTCAAGAAACTGCGCGAACAGCCGGTGGACGAGCAAGAGCTGGCGATGGTACGCAATTACCTGCTCGGTATGCTGCTCAACGGGCTCGACGGACCACTGAATGCCTCCGAGCTGGTGCGCGGCATTTTAGTAGAAAACCTGCCCTGGGAAAGCTTTGAAGAAACGGTGCAAGCCATCCGGACCATCACGCCTGCGCAATTGCAACACCTTGCCCAACGTTATTGGCAGCCGGAAGACCTGTGGACGGTCGTTGTGGGCTGAACCCGCAGCTACTTCTACCCCGATCTGGTTATTTTAGTCAATCCTGCCATTTTTTATAAAAAGTTAAGCTTTTTTTACCGCATCATTCCCCGCAAATCGGTGTAGTTTTGCGCGCTTTAATCGAAAACCCCTCTTTTCGCACTCACTTCCAAACCGTTTCATACCATTGAACTTTTTTAAGTTTTTTAAGCAGGAGTTAGCCATTGACCTGGGCACCGCCAACACGCTCATCATGGTGGACGATCAAGTGATCGTGGATGAGCCGTCCATCATTGCCGTTGACCGGCGTACTGGCAACACCATCGCCGTGGGTCACCGGGCGATGCAGATGCACGAAAAAACGCACGAAAATATCAAGACGATTCGCCCGCTGAAAGACGGGGTGATCGCCGACTTCCAGGCCGCCGAGGCGATGATCGAGAGCATGATCCGCATGGTGGGCAGGAAGAGCAATTTGTTTAGCCACCTGAAGATGGTGATCTGCATCCCCAGTGGCATCACCGAAGTGGAAAAACGCGCCGTGTTCGACTCCGCCGACCACGTAGATAGCAAGGAGACCTACCTCATCCACGAGCCGATGGCCGCCGCTTTGGGCATCGGCCTCAACATCGAGGAGCCGATTGGCAACATGGTCATCGACATCGGCGGCGGCACCACGGAGATCGCGGTGATCGCCCTGGCGGGCATCGTTTGCGACCAGTCCATCCGCATCGCTGGCGATGAGCTGACCAATGATATCATGGGCTACATGAAGCGTGAGCACAACATCCTGATTGGGGAGCGCACGGCGGAGCAAATCAAAATCCACGTTGGTTCGGCCCTGCACGAACTGGAAAACCCACCCCCGGACTACGCTGTGAATGGCCGCGACCTGATGACTGGCATCCCGAAACAAATCAAGATCAACTACCAGGAAGTAGCCTACGCGCTCGATAAAAGCATTAGCAAGATTGAGGATGCCGTGCTCAAGGCCCTCGAAATGACCCCCCCGGAGTTGGCGGCCGACATCTACCAAACCGGACTCTACCTGACCGGCGGCGGTGCGCTGCTGCGCGGTCTGGACAAGCGCCTCGAAGCCAAGACCAAACTCTCGGTGCATATCGCCGACGATCCGCTGCGCGCCGTGGTGCGCGGCACCGGCCTGGCCCTGCGCAATTCCGACAAACTGACTTTCTTGATCGACCGGAAAAGCGTCTAAAAGGAGTCAGGAGTCAGGAAATAGGAGCCAGGAGTCAGGGCCGCTTACGACAGCTTCCAATTCCCAACCCCTGTCTCCTCACTTCTGTCCCCTGTCTCCTCACTCCTAACTAAAAACCATGGGTTCCCTGCTCCAACTATTTATTCGGAATGGTGGCTTCGTGACGCTGGTGCTGGTGGAGGCCCTCTGCTTTTATATAATCGTGCAGGCCAACACGCGCCAAAAGGCGGTGTACCTGCATTCGGTCGGCCAGCTGGCGGTCAATATGCTCGAACGCCGCCAACACCTGATGGACTATTGGAGCCTGGACGCGCAGATCGACAGCCTGGCCCAAGAGAACAAAGCTTTGCAGGAGGAGCTGGCCAATCGCCAGACGGTACAGGTGGAACACCGCGACACCTTTTTCGCCGTTCGTTTTGATTCGCTCTTTCGCAACGACTCGGTGCGCCATCGGGTCACCCGTCCCGCCTACACCTTCGTCACCGCGACCGTGATCGGCAATGCCATCAACGGGGCGAACAACTGGCTGATGCTCAACCGCGGCAGCAGCGATGGCCTGCAGACCAATATGGCCGTAGTGACCCAACGCGGCATTGTTGGCATCGTGCGGAACGTAAGCACCCATTATGCCTTGGCGATGTCGGTGCTGCACCGACAGACAAAAATATCGGCCGCCTTAAAAAAGGAAAAGGCCTTTGGCTCCCTGATCTGGGAAGGAGGCGACCCCGACGTGATGACCCTGAAATTCATTCCCAAGCACTTTGACCGCATTCAGGTGGGCGATACTGTGCTGACCAGTGGCTTTTCGCAGATGTTTCCGCCGCAACACCTCATCGGCACTATTGCCCAGGCACCGCAGCAAGACCCGGAAAATCCCTACTTCCTGACCATGTTGGTACGGCTGCACCAAGATATGGCTACCGTGCAGGAGGTATACCTGGTCAAGAATCTTTTTGCTTCCCAACTCGACAGCTTGCAAAGTTCGCTTCGCGATGAATAGTAACCTTTTCCCCAATCTCTGGCGGTTTCTGCTGCTGGTAGCGGTGCAGGTGCTGTTCTTGAAGCAGGTGGCCGTGACCGCTGGCCCTTATTTCCATGTGCTGCTCTATCCCTTGTTCGTGCTGCTGTTGCCAGTTCGTCTGTGGGTGCCGTACTTGGTGCTGCTGGGTTTTTTGGTGGGCATGACGGTGGATTACTTCTATGCGTCCTACGGGCTGCACGCCAGCGCGGCGGCCTTTTCCGGTTTTGCCCGCAGCGTTGTTTTCAAGGCATTCGAACCCAAAGGCGGCTTTTCGGGCAAAGAACCCGTCTTTACGCCCCATTATTTTGGCTGGTCCACCTTTGTGCAGGCCGCTGCCGTATTTTTCTTCATCCATATTTTCTGGTACTTTTCGGTGGACTACTTCACCTTTTATTATTTTCGGGATATTGCGTTTAAAACCCTTTCTTCTTGGGGATTATCGATGATCTTTGTAGTGTTTTACGGCTTTTTGTTCAATCCAAAACGTTAAAATTAACTATGAACTATGATGTATGAACTATTACCGTTCATATTTCATATTTCATAGTTCATAGTTAGATTATGCAAGTCTCTCGCGAACGGCAGCGAAATATCCAGTGGGTCATCGTGGCGTGTGCAGTAGCCCTCACGCTGAAGGCCGCGCAACTGCAATTGTTCGACGATTCGTTTCGCCGCCGGGCAGATGCCACCACCATCGAGAAGCTGACGGTGTACCCGCCACGCGGCCTCGTCTTCGACCGCAATGGCAAGCTCATCGTGAACAACGAGGCGATGTACGATTTGATGGTGACCTACAACCAAGTGGATTTTGAACACATGGACGTGCCAAAGTTTTGCAGCCTGCTTCGCATCGCACCAGAGGTTTTTCAACAAAATATGAAGAAAGACTGGCGCAGCGGCAAGTTTTCCCGCTCGGTGCCCTTTGTTTTTCTGAAAAAACTCTCTATCGAAACCTACGCCCGCCTGCAAGAAAGCCTCTATGAATTTCCCGGTTTCTTCGTGCAGGTGCGCAACATCCGCGGCTACCCGTACCACGCTGGCGCGCACGTGTTGGGATACATCAACGAGGTGGACCCGCGCGACATCGAACGCTCCAAAGGCCTGTACCAATCGGGCGACTACATCGGGGCAGCGGGGCTGGAATCGCAGTACGAGGCCTACTTGCGCGGTACCAAAGGTACTACGTCACTGTTAAAAGATAACCTGGGCCGCACTGTCGGCAAGTACCAAGAGGGGGAGTTCGATACGCTGGCCATTGCCGGCAGCGACCTGGTCTCTTCGATAGATATTGATTTGCAGGTGTACGGCGAATATCTGATGCAAAACAAGACTGGTAGCGTGGTGGCCATCGAGCCAAAGACCGGCCAGATATTATGCATGATCAGCGGCCCCACTTACGACCCCAACCTGCTGACGATGACCCAGGAGCGCGGCCAAGTGTTCAGCCGCCTGTTGACCGACCCGTTGAAGCCTTTTTTTGACCGGACGGTGATGGCCAAGTATCCGCCGGGTTCTATTTTCAAGACAGCGGTGTCGTTGGCGGGAATGCAGGAGGGCACCCTTGACGAGGATGCGGGCTTCAATTGCTCAGGGGGGTATTTTTATGCAGGCCGACTGTACAAGTGCCACCACCGGGGTCACCTTAATGGTGTAGTAGATGCCATTGCCTACTCCTGCAACACGTACTTTATGAACAAGTACCGGGACGTGGTGGACCGGTTCGGCTTCGCCAATCCGCAACAGGGGCTGGACAGCTTCAACTTCTATTTGCACCAATTCGGGTTTGGCCAGCAGTTGGGCATTGATTATCCCAACGAAAGCCCCGGCGGCTATCCCACGTCGGCATACTACAATAAACTATACCCGAAAAATCTGGGTGGCTGGCGTTCCCCAACCATCATGTCCTGCGGTATCGGGCAGGGTGAACTACAGTTGACGACCCTGCAAATGGCCAATATGGCGGCTTGTATTGCCAACCTGGGCTATTGGTATGCCCCACATTTGGCTAAGCAGTTCCGGGGTGGCCCTTCCATCCCCGCTATTTATTACAAGCAAAACCGCGTCAACGTCAACCGGCACTACTTTAATCTGGTGACCGAGGGCATGGCCGAGTGCGTCAACCGAGGCACCGCCCGCGTCGCCCGCATCCCCGGCATTCAGGTCTGCGGCAAGACGGGCACCAGCCAGAACCCGCACGGCGAAGACCACTCTGTATTCTTTGCTTTTGCACCCAAGGAAAACCCCAAGATCGCCATTGCCGTGTACGTGGAAAACGCCACTTGGGGGTCCACCTATGCCGCGCCGATTGCCAGCCTGATGATCGAGAAATATCTCCACGGCACCATTGCCGAAGACCGCAAGCCGATGGAGGAGCGCATGGCCAAGGCTAATCTGATCGAGAGATTCCTGGCCAGTCGCCCCATTTTACGCCCGGGGCCTCCCCCTGTCCCCCGTGATACCTTGCCCGACCCCAAGGACGTGCCCAGCGACGTGCCGACGGGGCAACCCATCATTGGTTCCACCCCTGCTACGAAGGACCAACGCAAGCGATAGGGTCTTTTTTAACGTCCTCTTTACACTGCCCGCCTCTTCCCTGCCGTTTTTGCTTCCAAAAACTGCCCACTATGCAACAACACTATCTGCTACTGGCCGCGACCTCGCTGGCCTTTACCGCCTGTCGTAAAGAAACCGCTTCGGTCACACCGGTCAACGCACTTCAATTCCAGTTGAAATTTGATGCCCAGCAAGCCCGCTCGAACAATTGGGAACGCGAATGACGCAGATTTGGCGAATTTGCGCGGATTTTTCCGCTCGCACGAATAATAGGCATCTTGCAGGGGGTTCGAAAAATCCGTGCAAATCCGCGTCATCTGCAACATCCGCGTTCCAATTATCTCACGCCGGGAAAACGAAATTCTACAGGGTGGAAAATCCACGGCCCCAACGAAAAAAGCCCGGACTGTCTTCATTGAAACAATTCAGGCTTTTTTAATTAGCAATAAGGTAGTCCCTAAAAATTTATTCCACCACCACCTTCCGGGTAGTAATGCCCGAATGGCCCAGCATCTCTACGCCATAAAAGCCTTTGCCAAACGTCGTCAAGTCAAGTTGCAGCAGCGTTTCGCCGGGCTGTATTTCGCGCTCCAATACGACCGCGCCGGTCACGCTGACCACCCGCAACAAGGCCCCTGGCTCTAAGGCACCACCTACGTTGATCACGCCACTGGCCGGGTTGGGGAATACCCGCAACTCGGCAGTGAATACCCGGCTGGCTGGATACGCAAAGATCGGGCGGGAATTATGCACACTGGTCTGCACTGGGAGCAGCGGGTTTGCCTCCGCAAAAGGTTCCGTACGGCTATCCGCTTCCAGTTCGCCCGTTAAGGGTAGTACCGCGTTTACGTAGGAATAAGCAGCCGTGTAGCCGCCCCGGGTGCCACCAATCACAAATTTACCGTATCGCTTAATCATAAAGGCCTCTTGTACCGGAATAGTATTGTTAAAACTACGGATGGTACCGATGTTGTTGCCCGCGAAATCCAGGCGCTGGTAGAACATAGTACCACCAGCCGAGACCGGGCCGCGCCGCCAGGAAGTGACGATCTCCGTACCATTGTTGATGATGGCATTGTTGATCCAAGCCACCGGCGTGCCAGCCCCCGAAGTGTTGACCGCATCATTAATTTTGACCCAAGCGACGATACCGCTGTACGATAGGCGAGCCGTATAGACTCCGGAGAACTGGTTGGAAAAAGTAGAGCCAGTGACCAGAAAGCCCTGGCCGTCGGGCAAGGGGGTAATTTCCTCGAACTCGCTATAGCTGTAGGCCGAGCCGTCCGGTGCGGGCGAATTGCCCAGATTGATGGTGGTGCTGCCTTGGAAATTGCCGAGGTGGTCAATTCTGACTACTCTGCCGTTGCCGGCCATGATGTAGCCGACGCCACCGACCGTCTGCGAGATGGTCCAGCCAAACCCGGAGACCGGATACTCGTAGGCCCACTCGAGTACTCCATAAGCATCGAATTTTACGGCTGCGAAGTTGCCGCTGCCGGTAGAGCCAGTGGCCACCCAACCGCCGTTGGAGGCATTGGTAACGCCGCCAAAACTGATACCGAGCGGCAGTGGCGAGGAGCGGTCCCAGAACTTGTGGCCAGTAGCGTTGGTCAATAGGGCATAGGCCCGGTTGCTACCTCCCTGTGAGCCTGCCGCTACCATAAAGTACTTGATGGGGCTGGAAGACACGGTGAAGCTCTTCCAAAAAGTCTGCAAGCTGGTGAAGCCGCTGGCGTGGGTCCGCGTCCACTGCGCTTGGCCAAACTCGTCAAAGCCAGTCATGTAGATAGCGGTGTTGGGCGACGCAAAGAACTTGGTCCCGGCAATGACGTAGCCCTGGGGAGCATTGGGCTGCACTTTCCAGGCGGAGTGGCTTTGGTTATGCCAGACATAGGTGTTTTCAAAGACCTGTGCGTATGCGAAGGACGCAAACAGCAGGGTGCAGAGAAAAACGGTGACGGTTTTTGTCGAATGTTTCATTTAAAATGAAAAGTTTGGTGAAAGGAATAAAACAAACAATGCTGCCAACCCAGTGGCTGGCAGCGCGGCCAACTATCAAGTGGATGTGTATAAAGTTAGCTGCGCAAAAGCATATCCCGGAGCAGACTGCGCCGTAACATCATTTAACAACATGACTTCTTTTCAAGAAAACGGGGGAATCATCCTATAACCATCGGCTATCCGCAGGACGAACAGTCCATAAAGCACAGAAGTGCTGGATTACTACAAATAGCAGGCCGAAATTAGCAGAGTAGATTAGGGGCTGGCGCGCGACAAAAATATTAAAAAGGATGTAGTAGGGCAAATACATGGCCAACACAAAATGCCGACCAACTTTAACACTGCCAGGGTCTATATTTTTTGGTATCGAAAGTATTTTGGGTTGAATTTCAATAAGTTGCCTATCCATAAAACAGCATGAGCCACCCCGAAAATTCGGGATGGCTCATGTTTCTTGTGGTCTTACGTCGTTCTACTACTTGAACGGGTTGGAATATTTTGGATCAGTTAGCAGTGTCTCATCGGTCAAAGTATGTAGAAAGGCCACCATTGCCTTTTTTTCCAAGGCATTCAGATTGGGGCGGAGGGGAGTGCCATCGGCGTTGCGCAGGTTCTGGTCCAGGTTTCCATTGGTTTGGATGCCAGAGTTATAATGTTCTACCACATCTTCCAACGTCCTGAAGCGACCATCGTGCATATAAGGAGCGGTGAGGGCGATATTGCGCAGGCTCGGGATGCGAAACTTGTCGTTACCGATGCCGGGATCGGCATAAATCACGTCCAGTCCATTATTGGCCCCACCTTTCAGGTCCTCGCCGCTGCCGCCGAAAGAACCACCCGTGGACCCGTATTCGCCACCCGCGAAATCCGGTGCGGCGAAGTTGGGTGCCGCATGACAGCGGCTGCAATTGGTGCGGGTACTGAAAAACAGTTCCTGGCCCATGTGTTCGAGGGTGGTGAACCCGGCGAAATTATTGGCGGACTGCTGGTCGAACTTGGAATTGGCTGTGCTGATAGCGCAGACGAATTGCGCAAGGGCATCGGCGATCCGGTCTTCATTGATATAGCTGCTACCGAAGGCAGCCTGGAAGAGGGCCGGGTAGTAGTCTACTTTGGCCAGTTTGTTTTCCAGACGGCGCATCTCCTCAATGCCCATTTCGATGTGGTTTTGGATGGGGCGGGTCGCCAAATCCCTGACGCTGCTTTCGCGGGAATCCCAAAATAGGTTGCGGTTGAAGCCGACATTGAGGATGGCCATGGAGTTGCGCGGGGTCTTTTTGCCGGCAAAACCAGTGCTGCTGGCCACCCCATCGCTGAAGGCCAGTTCCTGGTGGTGGCACGAAGCGCAGGAGATAGCATTGTTGAGCGACAGTTGCGGGTCGTAAAACAACACCCGTCCCAACGTGGCACCCGGATTGGTAATGATTGGGTTATCAGCATTGAAGCCAAAGCCAAAAGGATTTTGGAAACCCGTGACCCCATTTTCCAGCGTTCCAAAGGCAGCGGGCATCTGCAACGAGTAGTCGAACAGCTGGGCGGGCAGGTTAGGCTGTAAGCCGAGGTTGACCGGCTCATCGTTTAGCTTGCAGGCGGCCAGCGAAACCAGACCAATTACTACGCAGGTCGAGAGGAAAATTTTGGATGTCATAGGTGTCAAATTTAGCGGAGAAATTATATTTTTCCAACCTTGCGATTAGAACGGGTGCCATATCGGTTTGTCAAAAATTCGTCATGGGTGGCCTATGTTGGAAAGACGTAAGCCAGCCCAAAATGGTTGGTTAAGTTTAGAAATAATGGTTTAAAAAAATGCCCACCGGCGGCAGGATGTTCACCACAACCACTTCCGAAGAGGAAAAGCCAACTACTAATACCGCTTCGATGCCAAGGCTCATCCGCTGATCAAAAAAATACTCGATACCCCAGAGTGGCCCTAAGCCAATGGTCACATCTTCTGTATCGGCTACACCCGGTATGTTCAGGTCGCCGCCCAAAAACATAAAGTCGAAGCCCTTGGTAAAGCCCCAGTGCCGGCTGAGGCTGCGGCGGCGTTCCCAGCCGAGGGCCAGGCTGATTTGTGGATCAGCTATCTCGCCACTGGCATCCGGAATTAAATGTACGCCCATGGAAAGTCGGAAGGCACTCCTATTGCGTTGGCCGTAGCGTTTGAACCGCAGCAAAAAGGGCCCGGCCTCGTTGGGGCTGGAGCGGTTGAAAGGCACCAGCTTAGTGATGAGGGGGGTCATATTCAGCCCGGCGATTCGGCGGTAGCGTACTGCGTTGGGCGTGTGCAACGAATCGCGTACCGATTGTCCGGGCAGGTCCACCAGACCAAAAAGCAGGCAGCAAAAAAGTATAAAATATTGTTTCATAAGGATTTAAAAAGCAAAATTGACGAACAAAGAAGTCGGCAACAAGGGCTGCCAGGCAAAATCGCGGATGGGGTTGGTCGAAAAATCCGGCGGTGCGCTGACCCGTTCCCTCCCCCGGCGGTAGAGCGCGTACATGGAACACTCCGTAGTGAATGCCACCCGTGGATGTGGCCGCCACGCGATGCCCAAGACCGGCCCCAAGCCAAACCCCCAAAGTCGGCTGCTTAGCGTCGCCAGGCTGCCGCCAAAACCGAAAGAAGTGACATCGTTTTTGGCATACTCCAACACCGCATCAAGGCCCCAGTACATACCCAAATGGCGCGACATGGGGTAGGCCCACTCGTAGCCCGTGCGCAGGTTGACCGTCGTTTCTTTTTCCGTAAGGAGACCGCTAAAATTGGGGTCCGTTTTGTCGCGGACCCTAAAATTCAGCCCCATGCGTACCCGTCGCGCCGCGCTCCCAAACCGGAAGCTCAGCAGGTAGGGGTCGTTGGTCAGGCTGTTGGCCGAACCAACGAAGCTGCCAATGGTATTGGTGATGTTCAGGCCGATCTCGAAGCGGCGGTGCAGGGTGTCCGGGCCGGGTGTTTGCGCCCATAACGGCACCGACGAGCACAAGGCCGCGCAAAGGAAGAAGATTTGTCTCATGCGGAAGAAGCGGAATACTTGGGTGGAAAACGGATGTCGCTGTATAGACGCTGCGAACCGCCCGCAAGGTTGTAAAAATGGAGGCCAAATATTTTCTCCTTTCTTTGTAACATCGCCCCCCATAGCGCGTCTCCTTCCCAAATACACGATGCAACCAGTATGAATTGGGCCATCTTCCACGAACAAGTCTTCCCCATCCGGCACAAGCTGTACCGCTTCGCGCTACGGATTACGGGCAACATTCACGAAGCAGAAGATGTGGTGCAAGAAGTGCTGGAAAAAGTGTGGAAATCGTCTACTGACCAATCGGCGGCGGTGCAGAACTGGGAGGCTTGGTGCATGACCCTGACCCGCAACCGATCGCTCGACAAGACCCGCAGCCAGGGATTGCGCCGCACGGCTCCGCTGGAAGGTTTGCAGGAACACCGCACCGATGCGGCCACGCCTGCCCAGTATGCCGAAAGCAGCGACAGCATTGCCCACGTGAAACGGCTCATTCAGGCTTTGCCCGAAAAACAACGTTTGGTGATGCACCTGCGCGACATTGAAGAATTGACCTACGAAGAGATTGCTACCACCTTACAGATTACTTTGGATCAAGTGAAAATAAACTTGCACCGCGCTCGTAAAGCCGTCCGGGAACAGTTGGTGGGGTTGGAGGTGTAAGTTTGAGTATTTGAATAATTGATTGAAATAGTAGATACAACTACTTTACGCCATGCAAAATTTGGAAGAAGTAAAAATCTTGCTTGACAAATACTGGTCGGGCGAAACGACCCTGGACGAAGAGCGTGCCCTCAAAGCATACTTTACTGGCCCAGCCGTCGCCGAGCAACTGT
>JAYUXG010000697.1:0-2598 GCA_043753125.1 Saprospirales bacterium
ACCTCCCACACCAAGATGCCCGCCGCCACGGCCACGTTAAGGGAGTGCTTGGTGCCGAACTGTGGTATTTCGATGGCCCCATCGCAGTGGGCCAGCGCAGCTGGATGCACGCCCTCCACTTCGTTGCCCAGCACAAAGGCGTACTTTTCGTCGGCAACTGGCTGAAAATCGTGCAGCCATACCCTGTTGGTCGTTTGCTCTACCGCGAAAACGCGGTAGCCTGATAATTTCAAAGCAATGATTCCTGCTTCGGTGGAAGCCCAATATTCCCAGTCCACGGTCTCGGTACTGCCCAGTGCCGTCTTTAGGATTTCGCGGTGAGGTGGTTGCGCCGTGATGCCGCACAACAATATTTTTTCCAGCAAGAAAGCGTCCGCCGTGCGGAAGATGGAACCGACATTGAGGCCCGAACGCACATTGTCGAGTACCAATATTACCGGCCATTTGTTGGCCATCCGAAATCCATCCACGGAGAGGCGGTCAAGCGCAGCCATGTTTAGTTTTTCCATCCGGCAAAAGTACCTTTGCCACATGGAAACGCCGTTGCAAAATACCACACTGGGCCTAAAACTGCCGACTGATCCCCGTTGGGTGAATCTGGCAACAATAGACTTGACCGAAATACTCACCGACCATGCCTACTGCGAACAAAAAGCAGCCACCGTCTGCATCTCGTTGATCCAGGCGCATCCTGACCGCATTGAACTGGTGGAGCAGTTGGCTCCCATTGTCACCGAAGAGTGGGGGCATTTCCGGCTGGTATTGGCCCAACTGAAAAAACGCGGCCTTCAACTGGGTCGCCAGCGCAGGGATGAATATGTCCATAAATTGCTGGAATTTCAACGCAAAGGCTTGTCGCGGGAGGAAGCGTTACTGGAGCGGCTACTCATCTGCGCCTTGATCGAGGCCCGCAGCTGCGAACGCTTCCGGCTGCTGTCGCTGCATTGTGCCGATGAGTCATTGCGCAGCTGGTATCACCAGTTCATGGTAGCTGAAGCGGAGCATTACCGCTTGTTTTTAAACTTGGCTGATCAGTATTTTGGCAAAGAGAAAGTACGCCAGCGTTGGCAAGAATACTTGCAGCATGAGGCGATGGTCATGCAAAATATCCAGCCGCGGGGTGATCGGATGCACTGAGCAAAAGTAATAAGATGCAATGGGCAATTAGCAAAAAAGCAATTGGCAATACACCGGCCAACCAATAAATTACTGCTAAATAATTAAAAAAAGGCAACGGGCAAGCATTACAGTTTGCGAATTTGATAATTGCATTTCAATTATTGTTGCCGCTTTACAAATTGGCCCATTGCCCTTCGACTACCACCCGCGTACCTTATTGATCTTGCCTTCCTCGCCGTACATATCTTTCGATATTTTGTTGTAGGCGGCGGCGGCTTCCTCCGGCGTATCGAACATCCCGATATGCACGGAGCGCCCATTTACGGAGATCACCGCCCGATAGCGGTTGTGCTCTTGATACACGCCGGTAAAACCGGTGCGACTACTGGTCTTGCGCTGGCGACTGGCCACCGAGCGAGTCCGATAGGTAAGGTTTTCCAATCGACAATCTAGCTTGTCGCCGTTTTTGGCACCCACCAGACTGCGGTTCCCAGACCGTTGCTCACCCAAATACTTCTCGGCGATCAATTTGTGCAGGTAGATCGTTTCGGTTTTAAAATCCCCATCGGCCTTTTTCCAGGTTTTCTGGAAGACCGCGCAACCACTGGAGTGCTTGCGCAAATTGTTGATGAGCTTCACCTTATTCAAATAGGGATCGGTGGTAAGCCATTCATAGACTTGGTCATCCAGCAAGACCATATCGTCCGCATTCTTCAACTTTACTTTGTAAATCACTTTTTTAAATGTTTAATCGGTTCACAGGTAGAAGGCAAGGCAACAGGGACGAGCAGCAAGTTGTCCCTTGGCGAGATTAAGCAAAAAATCGAAAGAAAACGAATTTTTAAAACAAGATGTTTTGTCTGTCATAATTAGATTACAAAGACGTTATCAATTGCTTCGGGGGACGATACATAATCAAGAAGCCAATGTAGGCCGACGGAGAGAGGGGGGCAGATCAAATGCCGATATTCCCGAAACAATAAATAAAACAAATGTTTTATGTAGCGACGAATGTACAGCATTTTCCAAATATAGAAAGATATTGTCGGGGAATTCAAATTCGCCAATTCTGGCTTTTAACCCAATATCCTCCGTGCCGAGCCATATTCACAAGAATTTCGCCTCCCTGTTGGCCATTTTGCCAGCAGAAGCCCTGCAAATTCCCTTGCCGGGCATCATTGATCTATTAGAACGGCAATTGGGCCAAGCCCTGTATCCGGCGTTTGATCCCGCCATATCCATTCCAAGTCCAGCGGCCAACTATCCCGACACCGAGTGGCTGAAGACTGCCAATACTGTGGGCATCAATGTGCGCACCATGCAGCACTTCTGGAACGTGGTGCCTTATGTGTTGACCTTGCCAGAGGCACAGAATGCCATCCATCTGCTGCCCATCTGGGAGCCAGGCGTGGTGTCAAGTCTTTACGGACCAGTCAGCTGGAACATCAACCCCGAGTTTTTCAGCCCTGTGCTGGCCGC
>JAYUXG010000698.1:0-6405 GCA_043753125.1 Saprospirales bacterium
TAACACTTAAATTTGGGTCATGAAATTGGAAGCTGAACTGAAAAGCATAAAACCAATGGCACCGCGTCAGCGGGCCATGCTGAATATATTGTTTACTGCCAGCTGGCTGGACTGTGCAATGACTCGCCAGCTTCGTCCGTATGGGCTGACCAGCCCGCAATACAATATTCTGCGCATCCTGAACGGCAGTTACCCCAATGGCTTATCGGTACTCGATATTAAGAGCCGGATGCTGGACCGAAGCAGCAATGTAAGCCGCTTGGTCGAAAAACTGCGCCTGCACGCTTTGGTAGAGCGGGTACCACATACCGACGACCGGCGCATGGTCGTCGTCAGCATTAGCGAAGCAGGCAAAAAAATGTTGGCCGACATCCACCAAAGCCAATCCATGGAAGACAAGCTGCCGGGGTATCACTTATCGGAGTCAGAAGCCATGGAGCTGGCGCATTTATTGGACAAGTTCCGGGAATAAATTTCCCTTTTTTGCCCAAATTGGTGTTAAAACACTAAAGATTAAGATTCTTGTTTTATGGCGACTGTTTGATCTTCCATTTTTTCTCAATATTCAAAACCAAATTTTTGATGGCAACTAATGTTCGCTACCACCAAATTTTATTGGCTACCGGAAAATCGCTAGGCATTGCTGTTATAATCAACGCTGTTCTTCTTTTGCTGTTTTCTGTTTCCCATTTGATTGGCCCTTACCGTGGCGTAAGTTTTTAAGCCTACTGCATTGAAATAAAAACCGATGGACTCTTTACGGAGCCAACGGTTTTTTATTTGGCCGAAAATTTGCCGAACCGGGATGGGTATCGCATTTGCCGTCCTGTTTTCCGATTGGCGATTTTGGGAACTTGCTTTCCAGATAATTGTTTTGAAGGCAAACACGGCCCTATTTTCACCAACATTCTCCTTTATGCATTCTGCCAATTCCGCCCTGGGCGGTGTTCCATATTCTGCCCAGTCCGCTATGCTGACTTTAGAGTTGTTTACCCCCAATGACGATGACCGACCCATATACATCACTGGAAATTTCAACGGCTGGACGACGCACGACGATCGTTACCGCATGGAAAAGACGAACTTGGGGTACTACCGTTATACCTTTACCACGCCGCTCGAACTATCGGAGCCTTTAGAATATAAGTACGTCAAGGGTGGCTGGGAAGCAGAGGAGCTTGGCTCCGATGGCTTTTCATCTACCAATCGCCGCATGGAGATGCCACACGGCAAGGTGAACGACATCGTGCCGATGTGGAAAATTCATGGTGGGTGGTATAACGCGGATTTCTACCCCAACATACAGATTGTGGCCAAGCGGTTCAATATGCCGCAGCTGCGCCGCCGCCGCCGCATTGCGGTGCTGCTACCCTGGAATTACCACGCCACTACCCGCCACTATCCCGTCCTGTATTTGCAGGATGGGCAAAATCTTTTCGACGACAGTGCGCCTTTCGGCACCTGGGGTGTCGATAAGCAAATGGCTGCTCTGGCCCAACGCGGTCAGGGCGACTTTATCGTAGTGGCCATTGACCACGGCGGCAAAGAACGGATTCGGGAATTTTCGCCCTATGATTCCCGCTGGGGACAAGGCTTGGGCCGCGACTACGCCACCTTTATGGCCCAAACGCTCAAGCCCCATATTGACAAGACCTTTCGCACGTTGGCCGGCCGCGACAACACCGCCATCGGGGGCAGCAGCATGGGTGGCCTGATCAGCATCTATGCCGGGTTCATGTTCCCGGAAGTCTATTCCAAGTTCATGATTTTCTCTCCCTCGCTGTGGATTTCCAATCGCATTTACGCGGAGCCGGTGCGTTTTAACTCGTTGGAAACCACCAAGATATACCTATATGCTGGTGGTAGAGAAGGGGCAGGGATGCTGGATAGTGCCAATCGATTCCGCGATGCCATGGCCAAGCGCGGCTATCCCGCCGACAAGCTGCAACTGCAATTAGCTATAGACCCGCATGGTCGGCACAATGAAGACCGCTGGGGTCGGGAATTTCCGAAGGCGACGGAGTGGCTTTTTAATTGAACTATGAACTATGAACTATGACCGCTATAGTTCGTAGTTGTTTTTTATACGTTCACACAGCCAGGTTGTTCACTACCGCTGCGTAGGCCAGCACCGTTGCACAATATATTTGTTTACTCGTCTAATATTGTTTTTAGTAAGCTTTTTTATCCAAGTCGGTTCTCGTTGCATAGCGACAAAGAGCGGGTGACCAAAGTGAGCCAAAGAACAGCACTTGGTGCCACGGGCATCCCGAACAGGATGAGCAGAATGCGCCGGTCGCGGAGGATGTGGCGAAATTCTTTCAAGACGAAGGCGACAAAACGCCTTTGTCTCCAACCGCTTTTTGAAGTAGCCATCTTGTAAGATATCTTTGTAGAAAAAAATCAGCACTATGACGCAAGAAGCAGCGGCTGCCCCGCCTCCGGCAAAAAAAAGCAATGGCAAAGTGACGCTTCGTTTGGGCCACGACGAGGTTTGGCGTTCTTTTCCAAAAATGTCCGATGAGGATTTCGACGAATTTTGCCTCGCCAACCCCAACCTGCGCATCGAACAAGACCTTCACGGGAATATAATCATTATGCCCCCTGCTTCTTATGACTCTGGCAACAACGAAATGGAAGTCGGCCTTGACCTTGGCCTTTGGAACCGCCACACCAAACTCGGTCGGGTATTCAGTGCTTCCACCATGTTCAAACTGCCCGATGGCTCCAAGCGAATGCCTGATGCGGCCTGGATTTCTTTAGAAAAACACCAACAACTCACCGCCAAAGAGCGCAGATCTTTTGTCCGTATCGTCCCAGATTTTGTCATCGAAGTGCGCAGCCCTACCGATCGACTGAAAATTCTGCAAACCAAAATGCGCTCCACCTGGATGGCCAACGGGGTGCAACTGGCGTGGCTCATTGACCCCGAAGAGCGACAGGCCTGGATATTCCGGGCCGATGGCCACGAGACCCATGTGCCTGACTTTCAACAAGTTCTTTCGGGCGAATCTGTGTTGCCGGGTTTTGAACTTGATCTAAGGGTTTTTCCTACGGACTGATTTTTTCCCTCCCTCGCGCCAATTTCCAAAACACCTCGTCCATGTAGTGCGTGGTGACCATAAGCGTCACGCTGGTGCGCGCGGCATCGTAGATCAGGTCCCAGAATTGTCGGCGTGTGAGCGGATCCACGTCGCTGGTCGGTTCGTCCAAAAACACGATTTTGGGATCATACAATAGGGCTACCGAGAGGGCCAGTTTCTGTTTCCAGCCCAACGGCAAAGCACCCACTAATTGGTCAGCTTCGCGTTCGAGTTGCAGTTTTTCTAATAAAACAATAGTTTTTGCTTTAATATTCGCGAAAATCTCCCCTTCGTGTACGGAGAAACTTAGGGCATTAACGGCGGTGAACTGGCCAAAAGTGCGGGTGAGGCGGTCGGTGATGATGATGTCGGTCATCGTGGTCATTTGTTTAGTTTTGGGAAAAACTTCTTGGCCCATTCCGCCAAAGCCGCCATGCTTTTTTCGTGAAAGTGGGATTTGTTGAGCGCAATGCCCTCCGGGAAAAACAGCTGGTTGAGTTGGTAGAGATAGCTCCATTCGGGCATTTGCCGGATGGGGAATTCTTTAGTATCCATATTTCCTGCTTGTGGCAATTGGAAAGTCTTCTCTATCCTTCTTGCACAAAAATCGTATCGCCTGTCATCAGGCCCTGCTTTTGAAGGGCTTTGCGTAGCGCGGGATCAGGCACATAGATGCCTTCTTGAGTCAAGCAGACCCAGGCTATGCACATTAATGGAACGAACAACAGCCGTCTCATATTAAAAGTCAGTTTTGCATGAGTTTAATAAGGCAATCTTCGATGGTCGCCGTAATAGGTTTTGCCTCAATATGTTGGTGGCCAGACCCTTCGACAAATTGCTTAGAAAAAGCAGACTATTTGGTTTAACCTTTTGGTTAATGCCGGGGCAAAACATAGCGTTCTTATATCGGCGGCTGAACCCGTTGTTACTATTCTGGCCGCAACGAGGCCATTATGAAGCTCCGCACTTCTTCTTTTCGTTCGTCCAAAAACACGCGCATTTCTTGGGAATTCATCCCGATCACGATACGGAGCATGGGCTTGGCCACAAACGGAAAAATGCACAGGCTCACCATATTGACCAGTAAGTGTTGAGGCTTTACGGGCCGGATGCGGCCAGCAGCCACCTCGGCTTCCACTTGTCGCAGGAAAACGTCCGGTTTTGGTATTTCCTTGGGCAAAATATTGTCGATAAAGCGATCCGGGTGCTTATTCATCTCCGAGATGACGAAAATCGGGATATACGGATTACGGGCAATGAGCTCCACATAAAAACCAACAAAACGCCTTATCTTTTCTTCCAGCGGATACTCCGTCTCCAGGAACTCGCGGATGACGGACACTGCCCGGCCAATGATGGCCCGGGCTACCATCTCGTACAGCTTCTCTTTGGAGCGGTAGTAGTAATGCAACAAAGCCTTGTTGATTCCTGCCCGATCGGCGATCTCCTGCATCTTCGCGCCATCCATGCCCTTTTGTACAAACACCTCGTGTGCCGCATCGAATATCTTCTGTTCTGTAGAGTCGTTGGGGGTGGCAGCGTCAGCCATATCTATCCTATACTTTTGGTTTAACCAAGTGGTTAATACGGGGCAAAGATGTGGTGCATTTTTTGAAAAACCAAGCAAACCCAAAAATATTTAACCGTTTGGTTAAAAAATTGCGGGTTCTAAATTTTGCTCCTTGTATGCCCCTTAAAAACTAGGTGGACCTGTGCCGCCAAAAAAGCATGGAGTAACAGATATATGTCTAGCGGTTACAAGCGCAGATTGGTTTGCGGATTTAATTGCTGGAAATACGTTGAAAGGGGCACATGGTTGTAATATGGTAGGGAGCAGCATTATTACGGAAAGGGAAAACCGTTAACTTCGCCCACAAAAAAAATTATTATGAACCTTTTAGTACGCGCTAAGCCGGACGGTCAGTGCCTTGAATTACGCCCTCGCATTGATACTAGCTTTCCGGAAAACGGAGTGCGGCGGTGGATCGCTGAAAGCGATCTTGAGCAGGATGGCGTTGCGGCCCGCATTGAGTTTCAGGAGGAAAAGTTTATTTTTAAAAACGCGGAGTTTCAGAGTCCTGAGATCATGACCAACTCTGAGACGATGGAGGCAGTAATTAATCAAATGTTAGAGAAATACCGGGAACACCAAATCAGTGGAATGGAAGGCGACGAGACAGAAGAGATAAGCAAAGAACCAGTACCTTATGACCCAAAGAAAATTAGTATTCGTCCAGTAACTTGGTCCATTTCCTACATTGATGGTAAAAACTTAGGCCTACCACCCAATTGTATGTAGGTGTGTTTTAGTAAAAAAATCTGGTTGATGGAGTTATCAAACGACATATTGTTATTAAAGGATTTGGTCATGGTCTTGCTTTCCAAGGTGGAGGCGTTGGAATCCGAGAACGCTGCCCTTCGGGCGGAGGTTTCCGAATTGCGTTCGCGCCTGAACCTGAACAGTAAAAACAGCCACAAGCCGCCCTCGTCAGATGGTTTATCCAAGAAGACGGGCCTTCCGAAGGGGTTACCCAAAAAGAGCGGCGGGCAGTTTGGCCATAAAGGCAAGACACTCAAGATGGTGGATACGCCGGACACCATAGTTGTTCATCATGCCCCGTCTTGTACTTGCTGTTCAAAGTTGTTTTCTGCTGCCGATGTGCTTTTCATTGAACAAAGGCGACAGGTTTTCGACCTTCCGCAGCCACGTATGGATGTTACGGAGCATCAGTTGGGCGTGGTCGTCTGTTGTGGCCGACAGCACATTGGTGCCTTTCCGCCCGAAGTGGGCCAGCCCGTTCAATACGGTAGCCGGGTCAAGGCGCTGAGCGTCCTTTTGAACAACGACTACAAACTGCCGCTGGAGAAGATCGAACAACTCATGGGCGATGTGTGGGGCTGTTCGTTTAATGAAAGTACCGCCGTGACGGCCAATGCGGGCATGTATCAGGCCCTTGAACCCATTGAGAAACAAATCAAAACGGCGGTTTTGGCCTCTGATGTGGTTCATTTTGATGAAACGGGCATACGGGTGGAGAAAAGCCTCCATTGGTTCCACGTCGCCTCCACCTCATGCTTCACCTACCTGTTCGTCCACAAAAAACGGGGCAGGGAGGCTTTGGATTCTGGCCATTCGCTGCTCAAAGATTTTCAAAACCGGGCCGTGCACGACTGCTGGGGGCCTTACTTCGGCTTCGAGCAGTGCCAATATGCCCTGTGCGGTACCCACCTGCTCCGGGAATTGACCAACCTTGTAGAAAAAAGTTCCAAATGGGCGGCCAAAATGCACCAATTCATGCTCGACCTTTATCAAAACAGCCAA
>JAYUXG010000699.1:0-6405 GCA_043753125.1 Saprospirales bacterium
ACAGAATGAGGCAAAACGCAACCTGATGAAAAAAATGAGTTTGATACTCAACAAGTTACTGCCAGTTTCTTCCATAAACTAACCGCGCAGTACCGAAAATTTTGTAAACGACTACTGTCTGTGAAACCTCCAAGGTGTCGTAAAGGTGCTTTGTGTAGCAGCAATTAATAAGAGAGTGTTCATATATTGCCACAAGACAAAATGCATCTAATCCCAGTTACCTCTCATGAGTAATAGTAACAACATATCTACTTCCCTTCCCCACCTCCGAGCCACTATCCAGGCCCGGCTAAACCTCCATCCCCAGGACATCCAAATAGAACCACCCCCTCCAATCGCCCACCTCCACGACAACTCCCCTTTCACCCATTTCCTAACCACCCACCGCCCAACCCCCCCAGAATACACCCTCCTCCTCCTCGCCCTCACCCCCCATCTCCAACCCAACTTCTTCACCCAGATCATCGCCGAACACCTCCCCCAAGGCGGCGACTTCCCCGAGTTTGGCGGCGTTAAGGCCGCTAACCACCGCGGCATCCTGCCCACCGGCGAGACCGCCCAGTTCATCCTCGCCGGCGACGACCTGGAAAAACGGCTGGAAGTGCAGCGTCTGCTGGGCAGCGAGCATTGGTTCTCCCAAAAGCATATACTCTGGCTCGAACCCGTGCGCGAAGGCGAACCGGCCATGAGCGGACGGCTGATCCTTGACCCCGAAGTGGTGGAGCAACTCACCACCGGGGCAGTCAGCAAGCCCCGCTTTAGCACCGACTTTCCCGCCGAACACGTGGAGACCCAGATGGAATGGGAAGACCTGGTGCTGCACCCCGGCACCCTGCACCAGATCCGCGAGATCGAACACTGGATTACCCACAGCCCCATGCTACTACAGGACTGGGGCATGCAGAAAAAAATCAAGCCCGGCTATCGGGCACTGTTTTACGGGCCGCCCGGCACGGGTAAGACCTTGACGGCTACACTCTTAGGAAAGCATACCGGCAAGGATGTGTTCCGCATCGACCTCTCGCGGGTGGTCTCCAAGTACATCGGCGAGACGGAGAAAAACCTCTCCAAACTGTTCGACAAGGCCGAAAACAAGGATTGGATCCTGTTCTTCGACGAGGCCGACGCCCTGTTCGGCAAACGCACCGGCATCCGCGATGCCCACGACAAGTACGCCAACCAGGAAGTGGCTTACCTGCTCCAACGGGTGGAGGGCTACGCCGGGCTGGTCATCTTGGCCACCAACCAGCGCACCAACATCGACGAGGCTTTTACGCGCCGGTTTCAGTCGGTGATTCATTTTCCGCTGCCCCGGTCCGAGGAGCGGTGTGCCATCTGGCAGCGGGCCTTTCCGCCGCAGATCACCATTGCCGACGATGTGGATTGGCCACAGATCTCCGCCCGCTACGAGTTGACCGGTGCCAATATTCTGAATATCACGCACTACTGTGCCATAGAAGCCCTGGCCGACCAGTCCAGACGGCTGGACCGACAGCGGCTGGAGGCGGGCATTATGCGCGAGTTTGTAAAAGAGGGAAAAGTGGTGTAGTCTTTAACATTTTTTCTTATTTTTGTCTTCGATTTTATAAAAACAATACGACTACAGTCTACGCAAAATGGCCTTGAACAAAGCGGAGATGCAAAGCACTGATGACCAAAAACTAAACTTTTCTACACATTCTAAAACACTTTAAACTGACTATAAGCCTATGGGACTCGTTTTTGCAGACATCGAAATTACCAACTTAAAAGACAAGTTTCTGGCTCAGGAAGGGCATCTTCCCACCAAAAAGATTCGCCGCATGACCGTCCGCATGATGGCCGATTCCGGGGCCATCATGATGGCTATCAACGAAGATATCCAAGCGCAGTTGGGGCTTCCCCTCTCCGAGCGACTCATCGTACAACTGGCCGACGGCACCCCGATGGAGCTGGACGTGGTAGGTCCTTTGGAAGCCCGCTTTGGCGACCGCAGTTCCATACTAAGTGCCTTGGTGCTGCCCGGCAGTGCCGAGCCGCTGTTTGGGGCCATCCCAATGGAGTATATGGACTTGATCGTAGACCCCGCTAAACAGACCTTGGGGCCACACCCCAGCCGCCCCATCCGGCCAATGGTGAGTTTGAAATAAGCCAGTACGCTTCAAATCATCCCCGGCTATACAATCCCGCCTCAAAAGCCACCCGTACCAGCCCGGCCGTGTTTTTCACGCCGAGCTTCTGGATCAGGTTGACGCGGTGGGTTTCGACGGTGCATTGACTGATAAAAAGTTTCTTCGCAATTTCGTTGGTGGTATGTTCTTCCACTATGAGGCGCAGCACTTCGTTTTCACGCTGGGTCAGTTTATGACCCGGTTTCTTTTTGCGCAACGGGTCGGTCAGCCAGGCAGTAAATGTCCATTGGAGCGAGGTCGGCAGGTACAGTTTGCCGACGATTACGGCTTCGATGGCCAAATGTATCTCGCTGTTCGTGGCCGTTTTTGGTAGGTAAGCATGGATGCCCTGCTGGAAATATTTCTTGATTTCCGGCACGGTTTCTCCGCTGCCAAAGAGCAGAATTCTGGTGTTAGGGGCTTGCTTGCGCAGGCTCCGGATGAAGTCGCTGTTCTGCAAATCGGCGAGGGTGCCGTCCAGCCAAAGCAAGTCCGGCGGCTCAGTTCCGAGCAGTTGCGGCAGGCTCTCCAGGCTGAAAAGCACGGTAGTAACGTTGATTTGTTCGCTGGATTCCAGCTGTCGAACCAACGCTTCTTGTAATAAGGGAATGGCTTCGATAAGTGTGGTTGTAGTCATTTTGGTCGATTAAATGGCAGTGACAGTAAATAAAATATTAATGAAATGCCAAGGGGAAGGCAGCTCATGAACATAGAAAGCCGGGAAAAAAATCTCAAATATGGAGTAGGCAAAAGAAGGGCCAAAGATGCGGTCGGCGCAGCAAGCAGGAGAGTTCAGTTTGGATTTTCATTAGATTTGATTCTGGGTGAGGCAAGCGGATGGAGACAGACAAAGACAGCGGGGAAAACATGGCTGCTCTGCTGCCAAGGAAAACTTTATTATTCCTCCGCTTATTGTTGCACTATGCCCTGAAACTCTCCATTTTTGACCTTTAAAGAATAATGCTTTTGTCATGCTCCAAGTTATCATCGGACTTGTACTTGTTATTCTGCTGTTCAGTAATAAAACAAAAAAATCACCGCACCATGCTTACCGCAGCCGCTTCTCCGCTCCTCCCTTTGGTCACCTTTGGCCTCGCCACCCTGCTCGTCGGCGGTTTCGTCGGCGGTGAAATGACCCGGCGTAGCTACATCAAAGAAGACATCAAAGCAATACAACAGGAACACGGAAAAACCTTGGCTCGGATGGACTCCGTCTTGCAACGGGCCAAGAGAAACGAAGAGGCCACCTTGGCCCAAATGGATTCGGTCTATGTTATTTTAGGGCAATTGAACGCGCAAGAGAACAAGGCCCGAACCAACATTGGTGCAACTACCAATCGGTTGAACCAAATGAAAAAGAGTGCCGAGGAGCTCAAGAAAGAAATATCGGACGCTGCAGCAGACAGTGACATTACGTTGAAGAAAAAAAGTGCCCATTAAGTACTATTCATTTTACCAATCCAATCCCTTGATGATGAAACATCTCTTCCGAAACTTCCTTATTATTTTCCTCGCTACTGCCTGGACCGGCAGTTTCATCCACGCACAAGGCATGCAGCTAGAGGCGGGTATCTTCCAGCACAAGGTCAAGTTAGGCTTTGGGGAGGGCAAGTCCGACTCGATTTCTTACATGGAGGTGCGGGATTCCACGGCTTTTCGTACCTTGGTTGACCTGATCGAAGTTCGGCATTTCCCCGTTTGTGTGGTCAAAAAACCCATAGTGGGTCCGTTTATCAACTTGCTACAGAACTACGAAGTCCAATTGGAAGGGTACAAAATGTTGGAACAACAGTACAAGTCCATGGATACCATCCAAAACAATAAGCTCCATCAAATGGGGCAGCTCGTGGTATTGGAAAAAGAGCGGACGGAAAACTACCGTACGCTTTCAAACGATATGTGTAACACCAACAAAGAGCTCAGCACCCAGTTGGGTCAGGCACTTCAAGTCGCCAAGAGCTGCAACAACGGAAAAGTCAGGAAACAGTGGCTGGTCGGCATTCTCGGCGGCGCAGTCGGCTTTTCGGTAGCCACCCTGATCGCCCTGGTGAAGTAGCCCCATGCCCGCTGGCTGTAACCGTGCAAAACACCGCATAAAATTAGATAAATATGCAGGTGGTTTGCCATATTACCCTCACTTTTGGCCAGCCGCTTGGCACCTCTCTTTACACCGCCTTACTGTACCGCTATGCTTAATATCCTTGCCATCGGCATCGGCATCGTTTTCGTGATTTTCTTGTTCAGCCTGCTGGCCTCCACCCTGCTGGAGTTCATCGCCGGTTTCCTATCGCTACGCGGCAGGCAATTGATCGGGGCGATCCGCAATATGGTCGGCCAGGAAGTGAGCGGCCACTTTGTGCGCCACCCGTTTTTTCAGCAGTTGACCATTGGCTCCCGTGAGCGGGCGCAGCTGGGCAATGTGCTCGAAAAGCTGCCTTCTTATATCAATTCGGGTACTTTTAGTTCTATCCTGCTAGACATTCTGGAAATGGACAATGCTGCTTTAATACTGTCCAGCATCGAAGACCTGCCGGACGGCCAGTTGAAGGAGGTGCTGCTTTTCTTGTATAAGCAATGCGGTGGCGACATGACTTTGTTCAAAAAGAAAGTGGAAGATTGGTTCAACGAGGTGATGGATCGCGCTTCGGGTGCCTACAAGCGCAATTCGCAACGCTGGCTCTTTGCCATCGGCCTTTCCCTGGCCTTGATTTTCAACGCCGACCTCATCAACGTCTACCACAGCCTGTCGGTCAATGCGGCCCTGACCGAAATGGTGGCCCAAGCCGCAGAAGACTATGTTGGCAACAATCCCAATGCCCCGTTGCCGCCCAACCTGGATTCTACGGATATGCAAGTTGCCCGCCAACAAATCCACACGCTGGTAAACGACAACCTTGGTGCGCTCATCTCTCCCCTCGGCCTGGGCTGGGACAGTGTGGATACTTCCAAATTTAACTTCAAGTGGTGGCTTTACAAAGTGGTGGGTTGGCTTACTATGGCTCTGGCGATCTCCTTTGGGGCCACATTCTGGTTCGAGATGCTAAAAAGGCTCATCAACGTCCGTTCATCCGGCCCGCCACCCGTACCTGCGCCCATGACCACCACTACTTTCACCCAGACCACCCCCGCGTCTGCCCAAACGGTGATGACCGGCGGCACCCTGACCACCAAGCCCAGCGACAACATTATGGAGCGTTCGGCCCAGCCGCGCGATGCTGCCGCTCCGCCCAAGGCCCACCGTAGGCGGCTAAAAAGACCGAAAAACGATATTCCGCCACCCAAGGGAGATGGTTAATAGGTGGCACTACATATACTGTGATCTACATTTCTGGAGGATACGAGTATTTGCTCATTAATGAATTGATCGAATACTCAAATCCTCAAATAAACTTAAGTTACAATGTACCAAATAGTGATAACCAATCCTTCCTTACCAACAACCTAATGAATATGAATCTATTACAATTTGCGAATCAAACCCTCCGTGTTCCGCTGGCTGCGCTCGCTCAGCCACCCTTTCACACCCTGGTCGAAGCCTTGCAAGCCAAACTGGTTGATCTTGGACTACTCGACCCCACTATCGGCGGGGATATAGACACGCCTTTTCGCCCGCTCCGCCCCGGCGATGGCAATTTCGGACCTCAAACCCACGCTGCCTTGGGTCATTTTTGCCAGCTGGTCGGGCTGCCGGACGAGCTGTTTTTCTCTCCTGCGCTGGCCCTTCGCCTGCACGAGGCCACCCCTGACCTACTCACGCCAATGCACTTGGATGAATCCGACAGCGATTCCAACGAGGCATTGCTGGCAAAACGAATTCTGCGGTTTATGCTGGAAGAAAAAAAGTACTGGGTAGCGAGGGCACCCGGTATGTTTAACATTGTCTACCTGGAAGGTTGCACCGAGCGCGGTGTCACGAATGACGATATGCAGAATCGATGGAATGACCGCCGGATGGTCATTGACATAGCCAATGATCAGCCTCGCATTCGCATTAATCACGCGGCGACCACCGAGCCGGGCGACAAGTCCATTGAAAAATATCCCAAAACTATTGCGCACATTGCTTTTGGTCAATATAAAGCCTGGACGCTGGGAGACCATTATTTTGACCCGAAGCGTAAACAGCCCGCTTTGCGGCAAGACAATGCGAATACGTTGCGCGTACATCGCGGGAAGCGACGCGAAGGGAGCAAAGTTCACCTCGATGGCTTGCATATTAACCAGCACAGTACTTACGGGTCCACACCGGACGAAG
>JAYUXG010000700.1:0-2590 GCA_043753125.1 Saprospirales bacterium
TGCATGCTGGCAAGCATATTTTTATCGAAAAGCCCGTCACGCATACGGTGGAAGAAGGCCGCCTACTGCTGCAACTGGCGGAGCAACAAGGCGTAAAGGTGCAGGTCGGCCACGTGGAGCGCTTCAATCCCGCGTTCACTGGATTGCAAGGCATGGCCCTGGCCCCGATGTTTATCGAAAGCCACCGGCTGTCCGCCTTTTCGCCGCGCGGCACCGATGTGTCGGTCATTCTGGACCTCATGATCCACGACCTGGATTTGGTGTTGCACTTGGTCAATTCTCAGGTATTGGAGGTAAGTGCCAGCGGCGTGGCCGTGTTGAGCCACACCCCGGACATCGCCAATGCCCGCATCGAGTTTGAGAACGGCTGTGTTGCCAACCTCACTGCCAGTCGCATTTCGATGAAACAGATGCGAAAAATGCGCTTGTTCCAGCCTGACCACTACATCAGCCTCGATTTTTTGGAAAAAAACGCCCAGATCGTTCGGTTGTTTGCGCAGGATGCCCCCCACCTGCCGCCGCAAGAACAATTAATGGAATTCGATACCCAAGTTGGTAAAAAATGGCTGCACCTGCAAATGCCGGAGACTGCCCCGGTGAATGCCATCCAGCGGGAACTGGAAACTTTTCACGACAGCATCGTGGAAGATAAGGACCCGGTGGTCACCCTGCGCGATGGCTTCCGCGCTTTGGAGCTGGCGCACCGGATTTTGGAGGAGATTGAGGAGCGGCGGGCGAAATCGCGCTAACCGTACCGTGGAACAGCTTTCTCACGAGCCTTCCCTTTGTTTCCCGTAATGCGCCCTCCCTTCCTATTGGGTTCTTTGACTGCGCAGAGCAACTCTCTCGCCCCGTATTTCGGAATGCAAGTGCTTGCTCGTAATGGGCAAGCCACAAAAGGCAAAAACGACTACGAGAAGCAGGCAGAAAAGCAACCAGCAATTATTTGGTGCTACTTTTGCGGCCCGCCACTCCAAACCCACTAAAAAATTTAGCTTATTTATAAAGCAATATGTTGTTTTTCAGCATATTACCCAATTTTCAAATTAGCGCATTTACTATATGTTCACCAAAATTACCTTGACCGGCGACCTTGGCAGCGGCAAAAGTGCCGTCTCGGAAATTCTGTGCGCAACAACGGGCTTCGACTACTTCTCCACGGGCCGCATTCAACGCCAATTCGCCCAGGAAATGGGCATTGATACCCTGGAGATGAATCGCTTGGCCGATACCGATCCGACCATTGACCAGCGAATTGACGGTATTTTCATCGCCTTGGGCATTGATCCACATGGCTACGTAGTGGATAGCCGACTGGCTTGGTTTTTCCTGCCCGATTCATTCAAAATATATTTGCAGACCGAACCGAAGGTAGCAGCGGCTCGCATTATGCGCGACTCCAACCGCCGCAGCGAACGCTACCAAAGTGAAGAAGAGGCGATCCGGAAAATATTGGCCCGCAAAGAGAGCGAAAATGCCCGTTTTTTAGCCAAATACGGCGCGGATTGTGCGAATTTGCACAACTTCGACTTGGTAGTGGACACCAACCAGCGTAGCCAGCAGGAGGTGGCGCGACTCATCCTGCGCGGTTTGGAAGTACATCGCATGGGCGTACCTTTTCCCCGTTTTTTTTAACGCTGTTGTGCCGCCGCTTTCATTTCCGTAGCCAGCTCAGGCCCCAGGTAGCGTTCGATGGCACTGTGTACCAAATAAATGACCGGCGTGAGGATCACTGCCACGATCGCCTTATAGACATAGCTCATAATGCTGATGGCCAAGACTTGCAAGAATGGCAGTTGCTGGCCGATGTACAGGGCAATGAACACCACCACAAAACTGTCGAGAAACTGCGAGACCAAAGTGCTGCCCGTAGTGCGCATCCAGATGCGGTTTTCGCCAGTGGCCGCCTTGATGCGGTGAAAAATGCCCACGTCCACAATTTGAGAGATCAAAAAGGCGAAGAGCGAACCGATGATAATCCACAGGCTTTGGCCAAAAACGACGCCGTAAGCGGTATTATAGTCGGATACTTGGGCACGCATCGCGGCTTGGTGTTCTGACGACCAATCCGGCTTGATATGCGCTGTGCGCCAGAAATCGGCGGGTTCCAGGCCAATGGCAAAAAACAGCATCAAGAAGCCATAGGCGATGAGGACAGCGGTGAGGTAGGACAGAAACCGGATGCCGCGGCGTCCGAAATACTCATTGATGATGTCGGTCATCAGAAACACGGCGGGCCAGAGCAACACCCCGGCGGTGAGGGTGAAGGCCAGGTTGCTTTGGCCAAGCAGTGTCCAATTGACCGGATTATAACCAAAAGTTTTCTCCAGGGAAAACAGCTTGACCCCCATGAACTCAGCGACCAAGGCATTGGCCAGAAAGAAGCCCGCCAGTACCATCCACAGGCGATTGGCTTTGGAAGAAAAAAATTCGTGCATAGATTTTGACAATAGAAAAGATGAGATTTTTGCGATACTGGTTTCAGTGCGACAAGGTTACAAAAAGGTAGGCAAGCCGTTTTCACCAACTAATTTTTTCTCTTGCTGTTTTCTACCCGCTGTCCCTAAAGTGACCCTATGATGGCTTTCCC
>JAYUXG010000701.1:0-2586 GCA_043753125.1 Saprospirales bacterium
CGTTTTTCGGAACGGGCCACTTCACCGCCATAAAAGTCGGCGATCAATTGCGCGCCATAGCACACCCCCAGCACGGGCCGCTGGCCAATAATGCGATCCAAATCTATGCGCAGGGCATCGGGCTGTTTTACCGAAAAAGGACTGCCAGACAGGATAATGCCGCGAATGTCGTCGGCCAGGGTTGGTACTTTATTATAAGGTACGATCTCGCAATAAACGTTGGCTTCGCGCACCCGACGGGCAATGAGCTGGGTAAACTGTGAGCCAAAATCGAGGATGAGGATTTTTTCCATATTCGCTTTGAAGCGCGCAAAGTTCTATATTCTATAACAAGAACCGATAAGTAAACTTCACCAGAAAAATATTCTGTGGCCGCTGGGCCAGCACATTGTCAAACAGGCTGGTGAGCAGTGGTCGGCTGAGGTCGGAGTAGGCATTCGGGATGTTGCCCTGCGACCAGACCAGATAGATTTCCGAACCGGACACGTATTCCCAACGAGCCACCAGATTCGAGCGGAACTGGATGTAGTTGAAATTGGGCGTACTGAATCCGTAGTCCGTAACGCCATCGCGGTTTTCATCCACAGCAAAACCACCGTTGGCCGCCTGGATTTCGGTAGCATCGTAGCGATGAAAACGCTGATCAAACTCTTTGTTGAGCGGGTCGGTGACGTAGCCGAAGTTGTTGTATAAGGCCCGGAAAATAAAGGGCTGCGCGTAGTACTGCACCGTCATGTTGGGCGTGATGTTGTAATTGAGGCGAGCCGTGACCGAAAAACTGCGTTGCTCTACCTCGCTGACCACCGTGCGGCGAAAATCGCCGAAGTCCTGCTGGTCTACGAATTGGTCCTGTTTGCGCCAAACCCGGCTGTATCCCGGAAATATGCTGATACTCAACGCATTCAAGGGTTGGTAATTCACGCCCACGGAGAATTCCTGCACGTTTACCGTCCTTTGGAAGCCCCAGGCAAAAAAGGTGTTGGCCGAAAAGGACATCTTTTTGCGCCCGTCCGTCTGCACGTAAGCAAAATTGCCCAGGCCCGGCGGCTTGCGCAACGAAGAGCCGCCCCGCAGGGCATTATTGGAGGTTTCATTCGGATTTACCGTCAGCCCCGCGCCCGTCTGCCAGTTGTTCTTGAACCAGGCGTGGAGATTGGTATTGAACGCCGAGTACAGGAAGCGACCACCAAAGTCCCAGCGCGCCCAGTGGTTGTAGTTGATACGGGCATTACGAAAGATGGAAAACGGTTTCTGAATCTGATAGCCCGCCCAAGTGAAGTGGTTGATCTCGTCGGCTGAGAGCAGAAAGCCTACGTCGTTGAGTTCCAGTTCCGGGGAGCGGAAGGTCAGGCCCGTTTCAAATTTAAGCACCCCGCCGAGGCTGTCAGGCGTGCCGCCAATCTTACCGATGCGGATGGTGCCACCCGAGCCGGTGAGGGAGGTGCGAGTACTGTCGACCGACAGGTGGCTGGCGTTTGTGCGTTGGAAGAGGTGGACAAAACTGGTCTGTGTCTCCAGAATGGCTTGTTCGCTGCCCTCGACGCGGCTGAAAATGCCGTTCGCTTTCACATACCACCAGCGGTTTTTCCAGAAATGCTGGAAGTCGATGCCTGCCGAATAGGCGCTCCGGTGCAGCCAATCCACTGCCTTCTCCCGATTGACGGCACTGAAAATGCCGCCGATGATGGTGTTGCCTTTGTCGAAATCCTTGACCAGCCGCCCGACAAAATAGTTGGTCAACGGCTCCACCAGTTCTTCCCGCCGCTCGCCGCCCAGGTCGATGTTGGCCATTTCCCGTTGCGTGACACTCTCGAGAATACCGATGGACCAGCCTTTCTTGGTCTTGCCGCTGAATTTGGCAGCTCCTAAAATGGACGTTTTCTGGGGTACGTTGGCGTACTCGCCGTTGCGCAAATTCGGGTAGGCATGCGGTGCGCCGCCGATACGGCGGGAGTAAAAAAGCAGGTCGGCATCGTAGTCGCCGCCCGCTTCCGAGCCAGTGAGGCGGTAGTCGAAGAGGTTGCGGCTTTCGATAAAAAAGGGACGGCGTTCTTCAAAAAAGACTTCGTAGCCATCCAGTCGCACCGCACCGGGGTCGGCCTCCACCTGCCCGAAGTCCGGGTTAATCGTGAAGTCCAGGATCAGGTCGCTGGTCACCGCCAGTTTGCCATCCAGGCCAACGCTGACCCGGTTGCGGGAACCGTCGGCGAAGGGGTTGTCCTCTTCTTTTTCAAAGCGTTCGGTCTGGGCCACCACATAGGGAGCGAGTTCTATTTGCTTGCGGGTGGTGAGGTTGCGCAGCCCGTGCAGCTCGCCGAATTCGCTGACCCAGCCGCCCGCATTCTGGCGGATATGCTGCCAGGTAGAACGTTCCTGCTTGCGGAAGACCAGGCGTTGCACCTGGAAGCCCCAGACGGGTTCGGGTTGGTCGCCGTAGCGCAACTGGCTGAAAGGAATCTTTATTTCAGCTGTCCAGCCGAGGCTGTCTACGTGGGTCGCGGCGTACCAGATGGGATTCCAGTTGGAGTCCCAGTTGTTGCCGTTGTTGGAGACGAACTCGTCGCCCTTTACGCCACTCACCGAGAT